>NZ_JARAVO010000092.1:0-33367 GCF_033792805.1 Streptomyces sp. PA03-1a | reverse complement strand
GTGCGGGGGGCCGTGCGGGCATCGGGGGCACGGGGGCACCCGCACCGCCGCCACCGGCCGCTCCGGCGCCAGCGCCACCGCCGGGGGCGCCCGGCCCCGCGCCGGGGCGCCCGCCACTGCGCCGTTCCTCTATCAGGCCCACCGCCGCGGGCGGCAGCCACGCGGAGGCCGTGCCGGTGTCGTCACCCGCGGAGGAGAACAGATGCGGCGCCAACTGCGCCTGCAGGTCCGCCGGACTCGGCCGGCGGTCCGCCTCCATGCGCATGCACGCCTCGATGAGCGGCCGCAGGTCGCCGGGCAGACCCGACAGGTCCGGGCCCTCCCGGAGCAGCATGAAGACCGTCTCCACGGGGTTCGCCCCGTGGAAGGGCGCGTGCCCGGTCGCGGCGAAGACCAGCGTCGAGCCCAGCGAGAACACGTCGCTGGAGCCGGTGACGCTGCGCGAGTCCTTGGCCTGCTCGGGCGACATGTACGCGGGCGTGCCGACGGCGACGTTCGTCATCGTCAGCCGCGTGTTGGACACCCCGCTCGCGATGCCGAAGTCGATCACCCGCGGGCCGTCCTCCACGACGAGCACGTTGGAGGGCTTCAGGTCCCGGTGGACCAGGCCCGCACCGTGGATCGACTGCAGCGCCTCCGCGACCCCGGCCGCCAGCCACCGCACGGCCTGCACGGGCAGCGGCCCGGACTCGTTGACGATCTCCTCGAGCGAGGGCGCCGGCACGAAGGCCGTCGCCAGCCAGGGCACGGCGGCCCTGGGATCGGCGTCGACGACCGCCGCCGTGTAGAAGCCGCTGACCGCGCGGGCCGCCTCCACCTCACGGGCGAAGCGCACGCGGAACAACTGGTCCTCGGCGAGCTCCGCCCGTACGGTCTTGATCGCCACGCGCCGGCCGGACGCCGAGCGGGCGAGATAGACCAGGCCCATACCGCCGGCGCCCAGCCTGCCCAGCACCTCGAAAGGGCCGATCCGTCTCGGATCGTGCTGCGTCAGCTGCTGCACCACTGCCCTGCCACCTCCCCGTGGGTTCCCCCCATCCCGGGGTCCGTCCCTGATTCTTCCTGGGATGAGTATCAGTTGCGAACCCGGGGCGGTGTCGACACGCGATTACCTTTGATTCGGTTGCGGATCCGCGCGCGTTCAGGACGGCTTCTCACCGACCGTGGTACCGGGATCGATCAGGGCGAAATGGGCACCCTGGTCGTCGCTCGCCAGGAGGAAACGGCCGAAAGGCGAATCCATCGGACCCATCGTGACCCGGCCCCCGAGCCGCGCGACCGCCTCCGCGGCGCGGTCGGCGTCGGAGACGGCGAAGTAGACGACGAAGTGGGCGGGCAGTTCCTGCGGGAAACCCTCCCCCATCCGGAAGCGGCCGAGGACGGCCTTGTCGGGGGTGACCTCCTCGCCCTCGGGGACGAAGATCCGGAAGTCGATGGCCTCGTCCTCGATCCGCTTGCTGCCGAAGCCGAAGACCTCCTCGTAGAAGGGGTCGGTCCGCTCGGTCTCACGCGTGTAGACCTCGGTCCAGATGTAGGAGCCGGGGACGCCGGTCGCCTCGAAGCCGCCGTGCGTGCCGGCCTGCCACACCCCGAACACCGCGCCGCCCGGGTCGGCCGCCATGAGCATCGTGCCGAAGGGCCCAACGGGCATGGGCTCCATGATGAGTTGGCCGCCCGAGTCACGGATCCTGCCCGCGGTGGCCCGGATGTCGGAGGAGGCGAGGTAGAGGTTCCACACCGTCGGCATCCGGCCGTCCGGTTTGGGGGAGAGGGCCGCGACGTTCTTCCCGTCCGGGCCGTACGCCTGGGTGTACTGGCCGTACTGCTCCTCCCCCCGCCCGAAGGTCCAGCCGAGCAGTCCGCCGTAGAAGCGCTTGCCAGCCTCCAGGTCGTTGAGCATGGCGTCGGCCCAGCAGGGGGTGCCGTCGGGGTGCACGGCCATCTCGTCCTCGATTCGTCCGGTGATGCGGCTGGCGATCCCGATTCACGTGGGGATTCGCGTGGATCGACGGAGTGTCTGACTTGACACGTTATCGGCGGATCCCCCGCCGCGCCCGAGGAGAAATCGAACACATGGCCTTCCCCATTTGCAGGCACCGAATCGCGCGCTGATCACCAGCCCGTAAACTGACGGCATGACAGGACAAGTTCGCACCGTCGACGGCCGTGTGGCAGGGCGCCGGGGACAGGCGACGCGGCAGAAGCTGCTCGACTGCCTCGGCGAAATGCTCAGCACGTCGCCGTACCGGGACGTCAAGGTCATCGACGTCGCCCGGATGGCGGGTACCTCCCCCGCAACGTTCTACCAATACTTCCCCGACGTCGAGGGCGCCGTCCTCGAGCTCGCCGAGGAGATGGCCAAGGAGGGGGCCGCGCTGACGGACCTCGTCGCCGGCCGCTCCTGGGCCGGCAAGTCCGGCGCCACGGCGGCGGAGGAACTGGTCGAGGGCTTCCTCTCCTTCTGGCGCAAGCACGACGCCATCCTGCGCGTCGTCGACCTGGGCGCGGCCGAAGGGGACAAGCGGTTCTACAAGATCCGCATGAAGATCCTCAACCCCCTCACCAACTCCCTTTCCGACTCGATCAAGGAGCTCCAGGGCAAGGGCCGCGTCGACAAGGATGTCAGCCCGGCAGCCGTCGCCGGATCCCTCGTGGCCATGCTCGCCGCGGTCGCCGCGCACCAGAAGGGCTTCCAGAGCTGGGGCGTCAAGCAGGCCGAGCTGAAGCCGAACCTCTCGCTGCTGGTGCACCTCGGTGTGACGGGCAAGAAGCCGACGCGGTGACGCCGCGGCGCTGACGCCCGCCTCCGGCGGCATTGTTGATCTACGTTCACGTCGAAGTCCTGCCTGCAACGACGCGGGCGCCGACCGGTCCTCGGGGGAGGTTGCCGGCCCAGGCGCCCGCGTTGTCCTTTCCGGGGGCTCCGCTCCACGGCCCTACGGCTCCACGGCCCCGCCGCCGCCCGGCTCCACGGGGACGAGCCGGAACAACCGGATCCGCCGCTCCACGCGCCGCGCGTAGGTCGCGTACGGCGGCCAGAACTCCAGCAGCGCCGCCCAGACCACCTCGCGCTCCCCGCCCGTCAGCAACTGCGCCCGGACCGGGACGTCCCGGCCGCGCCAGCTGACCTCCGCGTCGGGGTGCTTCAGCAGGTTCCCCGTCCACGCCGGGTGGTCCGTGCGCCCGAAGTTGCTGCCGACCAGCACGAAGGTCCCGCCCTCCTCGGGCATGCAGGCCAGCGGGGTGCGCCGGGGCAGCCCGCTGCGCGCGCCGGTGGCGGTGAGCACCAACCCGGGCAGCATCCGCGCGCTGAGCAGCACCCTGCCGCGGGTCGCCCGGTGCACGAACCGGTCCAGCGCCGGGACGACATGCGGCCCGACCCTGGCGAACGCCCGGGTCGACGACATCTTCTGCACGGCGGTCCGCAGCACGCTCATGCCGCTGCCCTCCCCTTGGTCGTGGGCGCGGTCGTGGGTGTGGACGTCGGTGGGGACGCCGCCGCGGCCGCGGGTGCGAAGACGCCCGCCCGCTCGGCCGCGTGGGCCCGCAGCGCGTGCACGGGGCCGAAGAGCAGCTCGTCGGAGGCGGCCCGCTTCACGTACAGGTGCGCGTGGTGCTCCCACGTGAAGCCGATGCCGCCGTGCAACTGGACCGCCTGGCCTGCGGTGGCGCGCAGTGCCTCCAGGCCCTGGGCGAGCGCGAGCGGTGCCGCCACCACGGCGTCCGGTGCCTGCTCCGGGGCGCACCCGACGGCCCAGGCGGCGTAGTAGGCGGCCGAGCGGGCGGCCTGGACCTGGACGTACAGGTCGGCGAGACGGTGCTTGACGGCCTGGAAGGAGCCCACGGGCCGTCCGAACTGCTCCCTGACCCCGACGTACTCCAAGGTCCCCGCGAGCGCCTGGGAGGCCGCCCCGACGGCTTCCGCGGCCAGTGCGGCGGCGGCCAGGGCACCCGTACGGGCGAGCGCGGGGCGCGGATCGACCGCTTCCTCCCCGCCCAGGGGCTCGGCGGGGACGTCGCGCAGTTCGACGCGGGCCTGCGGGCGGGTCTCGTCCAGGGCGGTCAGCCGCCTGCGGACCAGGCCCGGGGCGTCGCCGGGGACGAGGAAGAGCCGGATCCGGCTGCGGGCGTAGCCACCCGTATGGGCGGCCACCAGCAGCAGCCCGGCGCCGGGGCCCCCGAGCACCTGGTCCGCCTGCCCGTACAGCCGCCAGACCCCGTCCGCCCGGCGGGCCTGCACGCCCCCCGCGCGGCCGCCGCCCGCCCAGTCACCGGTGTTGGGGCCGGTGAGGCCGAGGGCGACCAGGGGTGCGGCAAGGGCCGCGGGCTCCCCGGAGGCGAGGCGCGGCAAAAGGGCACGGCGCTGGGTGTCGGTGCCGAGCGCCTCGACCAGGGGGGCGGTGAGCACGGTCGTGCCCAGCAGCGGTGAGGGCAGCAGCGCCCGGCCGGTCTCCTCGCAGGCCAGCACCAGTTCCGTTGGGCCGCAGCCGGAGCCCCCGTACGCGACGGGCAGGGCGAGGCCTGGCAGCCCCAGCGACCGCGCCAGCAGCCGCCACAAGGCGCCGTCGTGGCCCTCGGGGGTGCGGGCGGCGGACTTCACCTCGTCCGGTCCGCAGCGTTTGCGGAGCAGTTCGCGCAGGGTGCGGCGGATCTCTTCCTGCTCCTCGGTGAAGGCGGCGTCCACGGCGAGCTCTCCTCCCACCTCGGGGGATCCGGCGGCGTCCGGAAACCCCAAATCTGATGTACCGTCAGATTCATGGCTCAGGGTCAGAGTACTCGCAACGGCCGTGAAGTCGCCGTCCTCGGCGTCGCGTTGTCCGACGGCGGCAGGGTCGACGACGCCACCCCCTACGCGCTCCACGCCCAGGCGGCGCGCCGCGCGCTCGCCGACAGCGGGCTGCCACGGTCGGCCGTCGACGGCTTCGCCTCGGCCGGGCTCGGCACGCTCGCGCCGGTCGAGGTCGCCGAGTACCTCGGACTGCGGCCGCGCTGGGTCGACTCGACCTCCGTCGGAGGCGCGACCTGGGAGGTCATGGCCGCGCACGCCGCCGACGCGATCGCCGCCGGGCACGCCGACGTCGTGCTCCTGGTCTACGGCTCCACCGCCCGTGCCGACCTCAAGGCCGGGCGGCGCACCGCCAACCTGTCCTTCGGGACGCGCGGGCCCCTGCAGTTCGAGGCCCCCTACGGGCACACGCTGATCGCCAAGTACGCGATGGCCGCCCGCCGCCACATGCACCAGTACGGCACCACCGCCGAGCAGCTCGCCACCGTCGCCGTCCGGGCCCGGGCGAACGCGGCCCGCAACCCCGACGCGATGTACCGCACACCGATCACCGTCGACGACGTCCTGTCCGGGCCGGTGATCGCCGACCCGTTCACCAAACTGCACTGCTGCATCCGCTCCGACGGCGGCTGCGCGGTGCTCCTGGCCGCCGCGGAGTACGCGCGGGACGCGGCGCCGCCCCCGGTGTGGGTGCTCGGCTCCGGCACCGCCGTCTCGCACGCCACGATGTCGCAGTGGGACGACTTCACGGTCTCCCCCGCCGCGGTCTCGGGGCGGCTGGCCTTCTCCCGCGCGGGCGTCACCCCTGACGAGATGGACCTCGCCGAGATCTACGACGCCTTCACCTACATGACCCTGGTCACGCTGGAGGACCTCGGCTTCTGCGCCAAGGGCGAGGGCGGGCCCTTCGTGGCCGCGTCGCCCCTGCCGGTCAACACCGACGGCGGCGGGCTGTCCGCCTGCCATCCCGGCATGCGGGGACTGTTCCTGCTCGTCGAGGCGGTACGGCAGCTGCGGGGGGAGGCGGGCGAGCGCCAGGTGCGCAAGCCCGGTGGGGCGCTGCCGGAGCTGGCCGTGGCCTCGGGGACGGGCGGCTGGTTCTGCTCCTCGGGGACGGTGGTGCTGGGGCGGGACTGAGGGTCACGGGCCCTTGACCCGCCTCCCTCCGCCCCGCCGGGGCTCCACCGCCCCCTCGGGCGTCAGCCGGTGACGGCGACCGGGGCGTCCCAGTCGCTGCGGTCCACGGTGATGGTGTGACCGCCGCGGGTCTCCTTGCTGTTGACCATGTACTGGTGGCCGCGGCGGTGCCCGGTCCACAGCGACGCGGAGAACGGCCAGTCCGTGGTCGTGGTCTTGTGCTCGTCCCACAGCGCGTACCAGAGGACGTCCGGCAGGTCGGTGCGGTTGGTCGCCGTGGCGACGGCCTTCGCGCTGGAGCTGCGGAAGCCGTAGAAGCCGGCCCAGTAGCCCTTGGCGTGCACGGCCTTGTCCCACGCCCGGACGTACGCGAGCACCGCGTTGTTGCACGAGGTGTTGGTGACGTCGTACGACTCCATGTCCAGGTACACCGGGCTGCCGGCCTTCATCCCCAGCGCCGACGCCTTGGCCACCGCGTCCGCGCCGTCCGCCGCGCCCAGCGAGGCCGCAGAGGAGGCGGTCAGCCTCTCCGGGTTGCGGCTGGTCTGGCACGGCGGCTGCGCGCCCACGTAGAGGGGGATCAGCTTCCAGCCCGTGGCGCTGACCGACTTGACCCAGGACGCGGTCAGGTTCGGCTGCGCGCACCCCCGGTTCTTGCCGCCGACGTACACCGCCGCCGCACCGTAGAACCCGTTGTGCCACGCCTTCATCGCCGACGCGGAGGGCGCCGTGCAGGTGTCGAACGCCCGCCCCGTGTAGACCTTCGGGGCCGGGCGCGACACCGTGGTCGCCATCGAGGCCCCCGCCGCGACACCAGCACCCACGAGCACCGCGGCCGCCGCCACCGCCCAGGCGATGTAGCGACGCTTCTTCGACATCCGGTGACCGGACATCCCCACCCCATTCACGACACGGGACGCACCGCACCGGGTGCGCCTGGCAGGACTGCTGAGGCCCCCGGCACGGCGCGCGCGTCCGGCACGGCGTGCGGCACGCGTGCGGCGGCTGTGCGGCCCGCGGATGCACCGGCGTACGGGTCCGCGGCGCGCGAGGGGCGGATCGCACCCTAGCCAACCCGCACACGGTGATCGGGAAAGCACTTGTCCCGATCGGCACAAGATTCCCCCAAGGCACGGCAAATCTCCGTGCGGTCGCCGGAGTCAGGGACGTGGGTCGGTCGCCAGGCGGCTGTGCAGGTGGACGTCCCGAAGGGCGCCGGACAGGTCGACGACCGCCTCGCGCAGGACCCCTTCGAGGACGTAACCGCAGCGCCGCGCGACACCGCAGGAGGGCTCGTTGCCGACGGCGTGGCCCAGCTCCAGCCGGTGCAGGCCGAGATCGCGGAAGGCCCACCGAGTGACCGCCTCCAGGGCCCGGGTGGCGACGCCGCGCCCACGGGCCTCGGGGAGCATCCAGTAGCTGACGCGTGCACCGCGCATGGTGTGGTCGATCATCCCTAGCCCGGCCTGGCCGAGCACCACACCGGCCTCGGTGACGGCGAACGACGCGAGGTCGCCGGCCCCCCAGCCGTCGCGCCGGCGCCGCAGGAACGCCCGCACCCCGGCTTCGTCGGGCTCGGGGGCGTGCGCGGTGTTCCAGCGGCGGAAGTCCGGGTCCGCGAGGCCGCGCAGTGCCGCGTCGAGGTCGCCGGACGTCTCCTCCCAGGGCCTGAGCAGCAGTCCGTACGCTTCCAACTCCACCGGCCTCAGCACGCCCTCATTCAAGCAAAGGAGGCGGTGCCGCCCGGGCCGGGCGGAAGACGGGGATCGCGATCTCCCCGCCTGCGGCCGCGGGGCGGAAGCAGACGCGCAGGTCCATCCCGACGCACAGCGCGTCGTGGGCGCAGCCGACGACCTCCGTCATCATGCGCGGCCCCTCGGCGAGGTCGACGACGGCGGCGACGTAGGGGACCCGTCCGGCGAACGGCCGGAGGTCGTTGGCGTGCACCACGGACCAGGTGTAGAGGGTGGCGTGGCCCGCGGCCTGCTCCCAGACGACCTCCTCGCTCCAGCAGTGCGGGCAGAACTCCCGGGGGTAGTGGTGGGCGGCGCCGCAGCCCGTGGCCAGGCACCGGCGGATCAGCAGCCGGCCCTCGGCGGCGGCGTTCCAGTAGGTGCGCGTGAAGGCGTCGGGCTCGGGCAGGCCGGTCACAGGAAGAGCCCCCAGACCCTGTCGAGGGACCAGGTCTGCCAGCCCATGGCGAAGAGGAGGACGACGGAGGCGAGGATCATCATGGCGTTCTGCCCCTGCTCCGCCCAGTCGTGGATCATGAGGATGAGGTAGAGCAGGTTGAGGACGATGCCGCCGGCCAGCGCGACCGGTGTCAGCAGCCCGGCGGTGAGACCGAGCCCGACGGCCAGTTCGGCGTGGACGACGACATAGGCCATCACCTTGGGGCGGGGCGCGACGACCGCGGTGAATCCGCCCTGGACGAAGGTCCAGCGGTGCTTCGCGGCGACGTCGGCGGCCCAGGCGATGCCGGTGCCCTGCTCGAACCAGCCCTTCTTGTCCTTGTGGCGCCAGCTCTCCAGCCACCACAGCCCGAGGCCGATGCGCAGGACGGCGAGCCAT
The DNA here is from genome assembly GCF_033792805.1 of Streptomyces sp. PA03-1a. NCBI lineage: Bacteria > Bacillati > Actinomycetota > Actinomycetes > Kitasatosporales > Streptomycetaceae > Streptomyces > Streptomyces sp. PA03-1a. The sequence goes on along the minus strand of NZ_JARAVO010000092.1, from coordinate 24,873 downwards.
TCGGCGCCGGTCAGCCAGATCGTCTGCATCGTGTGCCTCCCCGGGACAAGGAATCTGACGGTATGTCAGTTGACCGGATGCGGTCGCACCTCCGCAAGGTGCCGGGGCGAAAGCGCGCTACCTTCCGGAGTGACCCTCACCCTGCAGGCACGGGAGCAGCCATGACCGACACCTCGGCATCCGCCGGCACCTCCGCATCCGCCGCCACCCGCCTACCGAACACGGCGGCGCCGGACGCCATCGTCGTCGGCGCCGGTCCCGGCGGTCTCGCCGTCGCGGCGTCGCTGCGGCACCGGGGCGTGCGCACCCTGGTCGTCGAGCGGTCGGACGCGGTGGGCGCCTCCTGGCGCGGCCACTACGACCGGCTGCGGCTGCACACGACCAGACGCCTGTCCGCGCTCCCGGGCCTCGGGATACCCCGGTCGTACGGCCGCTGGGTGGGCCGCGACGACGTCGTCCGCTACCTGGAGCAGTACGCCGAGTTCCACGGGCTGGACGTCGCCACCGGCATAGAGGTGGGGCGGATCGAGCCCGCCGGGGACCCGGCGGCGGGCTGGGTGCTCCCGGCCACCGGCGGGCGCCGGCTGACCGCGCGCAGCGTCGTCGTCGCCACCGGATACAACCACTCGCCGCACCTTCCGGACTGGCCCGGGCGCGACACCTTCGACGGAGAGCTGCTGCACGCCTCCCGCTACCGCAACGGCCGGCCCTACGAGGGCCGGGACGTCCTGGTCGTGGGCGTGGGCAACACCGGCGCCGAGATCGCCGTCGACCTCGCCGAGTCCGGCGCGGCCCGCGTCCGGCTGGCGGTGCGGACGCCCCCACACATCATGCGCCGCTCCACCGCCGGGTGGCCCGCGCAGCGCACCGGGATCATGGTCCGCCGCCTCCCCACGAAGCTGGTCGACAAGATCGCGCCCTACGTGGAGCGCGTCTCCGTGCCGGACCTGTCCGCGTACGGACTGCCCCGCCCGGACAACGGGCTCTACTCGCGGGTGCGGGAGGGCTCCATCCCCGTCCAGGACGTCGGCATCATCGACGCCGTCCGGTCGGGGAAGGTGGAGCCCGTCGCCGCCGTCGAGGGCTTCGACGGGCGCGAGGTGCTGCTCGCCGACGGCACGCGGATCACCCCGGACGCGGTGGTCGCGGCCACCGGCTACCGGCGCGGCCTGGAACCGCTCGTCGGTCACCTCGACGTGCTGGACGAGCGGGGCCGGCCCGTGCGGCACGGCGGCCGCAGCCCGAAGAACGCTCCCGGTCTGTACTTCACCGGCTTCACCAATCCCATCAGCGGCATGTTCCGCGAAATGGCCATCGACGCGCGCCGGATCGCCAAAGCCGTGGCGCGGCGGTAGCGAACGCGCGCGGTGGGTACCGAGGGGATACGGACGAGCACCCGCGACACCGCACGCACCGCCTCCGCACCACCCCTGCGCGCCCCCGTACCGCTCCTGCTCCACCCCGGTCCGGCGGTCCGGCCGGCCCTCCCCCCTCGGCCGGCCGGACCGTCTTCCCGCGGGGGTGCACAGGTTTCTCGCATCCTCCCCGTTCCTGACGGATCGTCAGTTCAGTAATCTGACATTGCGTCAGTTCTCTGGACCTTCGAGCGGGACGGGCGAGACACATGCTTGGATCGACCTTCAGCACGCGCGGCACCGATCCCGCGGCGGACGCCGGCGGCCCGGGCCACGGCACGGACGACGTGGACGTCAGCGGGCGACCGCTGCACGCCTGCGTGCCCGACCTCGACCGCTTCTTCCGGCCCGAGTCCCTGGCCGTGGTGGGCGCCTCGGACGCCGAGGGCCGCCCCAACACCGGGATCACCCGGCAACTCGTCACCTGGGCCGAGCGGGTCGGCGCCCGGCTCCACCCGGTCAACCCCGGCCGCGGCACCGTGTTCGGCCTGCCGTGCCACGCATCCGTCGCGGATCTCCCCGAGCCGGTCGACCTCGCCGTCCTGCTCGTCGCCGACCCCCTCCCCGTCCTGGAGCAGCTCACCGGGGCCAAGGCACGGTTCGCGGTCGTCTTCGCCTCCGGCTTCGCCGAGACCGGGGAGGCGGGTGCCGCCGCCCAGGAGCGGCTCGGCCGGGCCGTCGCGGGCAGCGGACTGCGGCTGCTGGGGCCGAACACCAACCTCAACGCCTTCCAGGCGTTCCGTGAGGACCTCCCCGGGCCGGCGATCGCCCTGATCACCCAGTCCGGCCACCAGGGCCGTCCGGTCTACGCCCTGCAGGAGCTCGGCATCCGGCTCAGCCACTGGGCGCCGACCGGCAACGAGGCCGACCTGGAGACCGCCGACTTCCTCTCCTACTTCGCCGGGCGGCCCGAGGTCGGTGCGATCGCGGTCTACGCCGAAGGCCTCAAGGACGGCCGCTCGTTCGCCCTCGCCGCCGACCGCGCGGCCCGCAACAAGGTGCCGGTGGTCATGGTCAAGGTGGGCCGTACCGAGACGGGCACCCGCGCCGCCGCCACCCACACCGGCAAGCTCACCGGATCCGACGCGGTCGCCGACGCCGCCTTCCGCCAGTTCGGCGTGATCCGCGTCGACGCACTGGACGAACTCCAGGACACCGCCGCCCTGCTGGCCCGGGCCCGGCCACCGGCCGCCGAGGGCGTGGTCGTCTACTCGATCTCCGGCGGCACCGGGGCGCACTTCGCGGACCTGGCCACCGCCGCCGGGCTGCCGCTGCCCACCCTCCCGGAGCCGAAGCAGGCCGAACTCCACCAGTGGATACCGGAGTACCTGAACGTCTCCAACCCCGTGGACAGTGGGGGCCATCCCGTCGGGGACTGGCGTGGCCGGAAGATCATCGACGCGATCCTCGCCGATCCTGCGGTCGGCGTCCTCGTCTGCCCGATCACCGGCCCCTTCCCGCCGATGAGCGACCGGCTGGCCCAGGACCTCGCCGAGGCCGCCGAGGCCACCGACAAACTGGTGTGCGTGATCTGGGGCTCCCCCGTGGGCACCGAGGAGGCCTACCGGACCACCCTGCTCGGCTCCTCCCGGCTCGCCACCTTCCGCACCTTCGGCAACTGCGTGACCGCCGTACGGGCCTGGCTGGACCACCACCGCTTCGCCGCCGGCTACCGCTCCCCCTTCGACGACGCGCCGCGCACGCCCTCCTCCTCCGCACGGAAGGCGCGCTCCCTTCTGCACCCCGGCCGCCGGCTGAGCGAGCACGCCGCCAAGCAACTGCTGCGGGCGTACGGGATCCGCGTCCCGCGCGAGCAACTGGTCACCAGCGCCGCCGGTGCCGTCCGGGCGGCGGCCCAGGTCGGCTACCCCGTGGTGATGAAGGCGTCCGCCGACCGGCTCGCGCACAAGACCGAACTCGGCCTGGTCAAGATCGGCCTCACCTCCGCCAGCCAGGTCCGCGACGCCTACCGCGAACTCGCCGACATCGCCCGCTGCGAGGACCTGGACCTCGACGGCGTCCTCGTCTGCCAGATGATGGAGCGAGGCGTCGAGATGGTCGTCGGCATGAGCCACGACCCGCTCTTCGGGCCCACCGTCACCGCCGGCCTCGGCGGGGTCCTCGTCGAGGTCCTGCGGGACACGGCCGTACGCGTACCGCCCTTCGACGCCGGAACCGCGCGGGACATGCTCCGGGAACTGCGCGGCGCCCGCCTGCTCGACGGCGTGCGCGGGGCGCCACCCGCCGACGCGGACGCGCTCGTCGACGTCATCCTCCGCGTGCAGCGCATGGCCCTGGAACTCGGCGACGGCCTCGCCGAACTCGACATCAATCCGCTGATGGTGCTGCCGCGCGGGCAGGGCGCCTGCGCCCTGGACGCACTGGCCGTCTGCCGTCAGGAGAACACACATGACTGACTCCCCCCGTGGAGTGGTCACGGAACGTGATGACTCCGTGGAATCCGTTGTACTCCACGTCACCGACAACGGGGTCTCCCGGTTCACCCTCAACCGCCCCCAGGCGATGAACGCCATCACCCCTGACCTGCGTGAACGCCTCATACAGAAATTTCTGGAGGCCTCCGCGGACCCGGCCGTGCGGGCCGTCGTCCTGACCGGCGCCGGCCGCCGGGCCTTCTGCGCGGGGGCCGACCTGCGCGGCGGTCCGGCCGCCGCGGACCGGGTCGCGGGCGACGTGGCCCGGACGATCCGGTCCGGGGCCCAGCGCCTCATCGCCGCCGTCCTCGACTGCGAGAAACCCGTTGTCGCCGCCGTGAACGGCACGGCCGCCGGTCTCGGTGCCCATCTCGCCCTCGCCTGCGACCTCGTCCTGGCCGCCGACACGGCGAAGTTCATCGAGGTCTTCGTCCGCCGCGGCCTCGTCCCCGACGGCGGGGGCGCCTACCTCCTCCCCCGCCTGATCGGCCCGCACCGCGCGAAGGAACTCCTCCTCCTCGGCGACGACCTCCACGCCGCCACCGCCGAACGCCTCGGGCTGGTCAACCGCGTCGTTTCCGCCGACGAGCTCGACGCGGCCGCCGACACCCTCGCCGAGCGGCTCGCCGCCGGCCCCACCCGCGCCCTCGCCCTGACCAAGCAGCTCGTCAACGCGTCCCTGGACTCCGACCGCGCGACGGCCTTCGCCGCCGAGGCGGCCGCACAGGAACAGAACATGACCACCGCCGACGCCCGAGAAGGACTGTGCGCCTTCCTCGAACGCCGCCCACCGGACTTCCGTGGCCGGTGACACCGCGAAGGCTCGCCCCTCGGGCGCCCCGGCCCCGGGCTGGGGCCGGTACTCCTCCAGCAGCCCGGTGCCGTACGCCAGCAGACCGCCCGCGAGGACGAGCCCGACCACCGCGATCGTCACGACGGAGATCTGGAACGCGACCTGCCGCTGCCGCGCCCACCCGGTCCTGCCCTCCGGGTCCCGGCGCCCCGCGTAGAACGAGGTGACCAGCACCGGCGCCGCACCGGCAGCCGCGACGCACAGCCACGCAAGCGGGTACGGACCGCCGAGCCACACCACCGGCACCGCGAGGACGGCGGCCGTCGCGGCCTCGGCCGCCAGCAGGCAGAGCCAGCTGGGGCGTCCGGTGCGCCGCGCGAGCCGCAGTCCCAGGACCGTCGCCGGCAGGGCGTGCAGGAGCGAGGCGGCCACCGCGAAGGCCCACAGGGGGATCAGGGCCACCGGCAGCACGCAGAGGGCGAACGGCTCGTCGAAGGCACCGTCAGAGGACTTCAGCGACGGAAGGACGACCACGCGGGCCGTTGCCGCGACCACCCCCACCGCGCAGTACGTCGAGACCGCCGCCGCGCGTCCGGCATCACCCCACGGATCGACCGCGGGCCGCGCCGGGGACCCCCGCCCCGTACCCCATCCCATGACAGGCACGGTACGCGCGGCCTTCGACCGTCCTTCGCGCAGGACTTCACTTCTGACGACCCGTCAGTTTCAATGGACCGTGTGATGGGACAAGCAGGCATGGCGGTCGCCGTCGTCCGCTACCTCCGGTCGGCCGGGGCGGCGACGACGGCCGGGCGGGTGGACCCGCTGCCGCCGCCCGAACTGCGGGCCGTGCGGCCGGACGAGCGCGCCCCGGTGGACCAGTCCGAATTCCGGCAGGTACTGGGGAACTTCGCGAGCGGCGTGACGGTGATCGCGGCGCCCGGGGACGACGCGCAGAGCGGACCCGCCGGGTTCGCCTGCCAGTCGTTCGCGTCGCTGTCGCTCGATCCGCCGCTGGTCGTCTTCATGGTGGCACGCAGGTCCACCAGCTGGCCGCGCATCGCGCGGGCCGGGGTGTTCTGCGTGAACGTGCTCGGCGCGGACCAGCAGGAGCTGTGCCGCTCCTTCGCCGTGAGCGGCGGGGACAAGTTCGCGGGTGTGGAGTGGGATCCGGCGCCGGTGACGGGCTCGCCCCGGCTGCGCGGCGTGGCCGCGTGGATCGACTGCGCGATCCACGCCGTGCACACCGGCGGCGACCACCTCGTCGTCATCGGCCGGGTCCGGGATCTGGGCCACGGGGCGGAAGACGGCGAGCCGCTGCTCTTCCACCGCGGCCGCTTCGGCCGGCTCGCGCCCTGACCGCGGCCGCCGTACGCGCCTCAGCCCGTGAACTCCGGCGCCCGGTGGGGCGCCCACCAACTGGTCAGCGCCCAGATCCCGAGGGCGGCCACGGCCACCGCCACCAGGGCCGCGAGCCCGGGGCGGCGCGACCCGCGCAGCGTGAGCAGCCAGAAGGCGAGCGGCACCAGCGCGCCTCCCGCGGCGATGAGCGGAAGGTCGACGTAGAGGACGCTCAAGTCCCGGCGCTGCCCTTCGAAACCGCCCTCGACGTTGACTCTGGCGAGCGGTGCCCAGGCCAGCAGCACGGACGCCGCACCCAGGCCCGCCACAAGAAGGGCGGTGAGGCCCTTGGTCGCTTCCCTCACGCACAGGACGGACGCCCCGGCGCCGCACGCAGTTCCCGTGCCGTCACCAGGGGCGGCCGCGGGACCCGGCAGCGCCGGGGCCGGCCGGCTACGCCGCGAGCGGGAGCGCCCCGGCGCCCGGGGTCTCCCGCCGCCGGATCACCAGCGCCATGAGCGCCGCCACCGCGCACAGCGCCCCGGAGGAGTACCAGACCACGTCGTAGGAGCCGAAGGCGTCGCGCGCCGCGCCGCCGAGGAAGGCCACCAGGGCGGCGCCCAGCTGGTGGGAGGCGAGTACCCAGCCGAAGACGATGGCGCTGTCGGCGCCGTAGAACTCGCGGCACAGGGCGATGGTGGGCGGCACGGTGGCGACCCAGTCCAGGCCGTAGAAGACGATGAACAGCACCATGGGCGGGTGGACGGCGTCGTTCAGGAGCACGGGCAGGAACATCAGCGACAGTCCGCGCAGCCCGTAGTAGGTGGCCAGCAGCCGCCGCGGGCTGAAGCGGTCGGTGAACCAGCCGGAGGCCACCGTGCCCGCGATGTCGAAGATGCCGATCACGGCGAGCAGTGACGCGGCGGCCGTCACCGGCATCCCGTGGTCGTGGGCCGCGGGCACGAAGTGCGTCTTGACCAGGCCGTTCGTCGAGGCGCCGCAGATCGCGAAGGTCCCCGCCAGCAGCCAGAACGGGCCGCCGCGGGCTGCGTCGAACAGCGCCTTGACCGCCCGCTTGGCCGCCCCCGTCACCGGCGGCGGCTTCGGCACGAACTCCGCGGCGCCGTACGGGGCCAGGCCCACGTCGGCGGGGTGGTCCCGCAGCAGCAGGTAGACCAGGGGCGCGACGATGACCGCGGCGCCCGCCACGGTGAGGGCCGCCGAGCGCCAGCCCGCGTGCTCGATGATGACGGAGAGCAGGGGGAGGAAGATCAGCTGTCCCGCCGCGCCGGCCGCCGTCAGGATGCCCGTGACCAGGCCGCGCCGGTCCTCGAACCAGCGGTTGGTGACGGTGGTCGCGAAGGCCAGGGCCATGGAGCCGCTGCCCAGCCCGACGAGCACGCCCCACAGGAGCACGAGCTGCCAGCTCGCGGTCATGAAGACGGTCAGGCTCGCACCGGTCGCGATGGTGACGAGCGCCGCCGCGACGACCCGTCGGATGCCGAAGCGGTCCATGAGCGCGGCGGCGAACGGCGCCGTCACCCCGTAGAGCGCGAGGTTGACCGAGACGGCCAGGCCGATCATGCCCCGCGACCACCCGAACTCGCCGTGCAGCGGCTCGATCAGCAGTCCGGGCAGGGAGGCGAAGCCGGCGGCGCCGATGAGCGTGACGAAGGCGGCGGCCGCCACCGACCACGCGCGATGGATCCGGGGCGTGCGGAACGGCCGGGGAACGTCGGGGCCCCTGTCGGCCAGGGGCTGCACAGGGAGCTCGGGAGTCTGCGTCACCAGGTCAGCATCCGGCATCGCTTTTCGCGGAACGAGTGGCCGGATGGCCATGTTGTGCAAGGATCGGGCCATGGCTGAATCCATGGAGACGCCTTCGCCGACCGCCGCTCCGCGCACACCGGTGCGCCACCGGGTCGTCGTCCTGGTGCAGCACGGTGTGATCCCCTTCGAAGTGGGCATCCCGCACCGCATCTTCGGCGGCGCGAGGGACTCCGACGGGGTCGATCTGTACGAGGTGGTGACGTGCTCCCCGCACGGTCCCGGACCGGTACGCGCCGACGCCGACTTCGAGATCCACGTCGCCCACGGCCCCGAGGTCCTGGAGACGGCCGACACCGTCATCGTCCCCGCCGCCCACGAGCGCTCCGTCGCGCACACCGAGGGCCGGCTGCCCGAGGAGATGGCGGCGGCTTTCGCCCGCATCCGCCCCGGCGCCCGGCTCGTCTCCATCTGCACCGGCTCGTACTTCCTCGCCGCGGCCGGCCACCTGGACGGCCTGCGCGCCACCACCCACTGGTCGAGCACGGACCACTTCCAAAGGCTCTTCCCCCAGGTGCGGGTCGAGCCGGACGTCCTGTATGTCGACAACGGCGCCATCCTCACCTCCGCGGGCGTCGCCTCGGGCATCGACCTGTGCCTGCACCTCGTACGCCGTGACCATGGCACCGCCGTGGCCAACGCCAGCGCGCGCCGTACGGTCGTGCCGCCGCACCGGGAGGGCGGACAGGCCCAGTACATCCAACGGCCCGTCCCCGAGCCCCAGCAGGCCACCACGGCCGCGGCGCGCTCCTGGGCGCTGGACCGGCTCGACCGGCCGCTGACGCTGCGCGAGCTGGCCGAGCGCGAGGCGATGAGCGTGCGCACCTTCACCCGCCGCTTCCGGGAGGAGGTGGGCACCAGCCCCGGGCAGTGGCTGACGCAGCAGCGCGTCGAGCGCGCCCGGCACCTGCTGGAGTCCAGCGACCTGTCGGTCGACCAGGTCGCCTCGCAGGCCGGGTTCGGCACGGCGGCCTCCATGCGGCAGCACCTGCAGGCCGTCCTCGGCGTCTCGCCCAGCGCCTACCGGCGCACCTTCCGGGCGACGGCGGCGTTCTGACCCGCCTCAGAAGGTCAGCACGCCCCGCGCCACGCGGCCGCCCCGGGCGTCCTCCGCCGCCTTGGCGAAGTCCTCCACCGGGTAGGTGCGGGTGACGAGTTCGTCCAGCAGGAGCCGGCCCTGCCGGTACAGGTCGGCGTAGAGCGCGATGTCGCGCTGCGGCCGTGCCGAGCCGTAGCGGCAGCCCAGGATGGACTTGTCGAGGTACATGGAGGACACCAGGAAGGACGCCTCGGCATCGGCCGGCGGCACGCCCAGCAGGACGGCCTGGCCGTGGCGGTCCAGGAGGTCGACGGCCTGGCGGATGAGCCCGACGTGGCCGACGCACTCGAAGACGTGGTCGGCGCCGGTCGGCAGCAGCGCACGCGCCGCCTCCGCCGAGTCCACGAACTCGGTGGCGCCGAACAGCCTCGCGGGTTCCTCCTTCGCCGGGTTGGTGTCGACGGCGACGATCCGGGAGGCGCCCGCGATGCGCGCGCCCTGCAGCACGTTCAGGCCGATGCCGCCGGTGCCGATGACCACGACCGTGTCGCCGCGGTCGACCCGGGCGCGGTTGAGGGCGGCGCCGACCCCGGTCAGCACCCCGCAGCCGATGAGCGCGGCCGAGGTGAGGGGGATGCCCTGGGGAAGGGGGACGGCCTGGACGGCCTTGACGACGGTCAGTTCGGCGAAGGCCGAGTTGGAGGCGAAGTTGAACAGCGGTTCGCCCTGACGGCTGAAGGGCCTGCCGGGACGGCCGATGGCCTTGCGGCACATCGTCGGGCGCCCCCGGTCGCAGTCCGGGCAGGTGCCGCAGTTGGCGAGGGTGGACAGGGCCACGCGGTCGCCCGGCGAGACGTGCGAGACGCCGGCGCCGGTCGCCTCGACGACGCCCGCCCCCTCGTGGCCGAGCACGACCGGTACGGGGAAGGGGATGACCCCGTCGACGACGGACAGGTCGCTGTGGCACAGCCCGGCGGCGTGGATGCGGACCAGCACCTCGCCGGGGCCCGGGTCCCGGACCTCCAGGTCGTCGACGACCGCGGGCTGCGTCCCGTCGAAGATCACGCCTCTCATCACCACACCACCGCCTGGAGCTCGCTGTACGCGTGCAGTCCGAAGGAGCCGCCGTCGCGGCCGATCCCGCTGTGCTTGAAGCCGCCGAAGGGCGTCTCGGGGTGACGCTGCACGGTGTTGATGCCGACGTTGCCGCTGCGCAGGCGGGCGGCCAGGGCCCAGGCGCGCGCGGTGTCGCTGCCGAAGACGTAGTCGTACAGGCCGTACGGGGTGCCGTTGGCGATCTCGACGGCCTCGTCCTCGGTGCCGTAGGGGAGAGCGGCGACGACCGGGCCGAAGATCTCCTCGCGGGCGACCGTCATTTCGGGCGTGACGTCCGCGAGGAGGGTGGGGGCCACGTAGTAGCCGGGTTTGAGGTCGGGGCGCGCGCCGCCGGTGACGACGCTGGCGCCCTGTTCGCGGGCGCCGGCGACGTAGGCCTCGACGCGGTCGCGCTGGGCGGCGGTGATCAGCGGGCCGACGACGGTGGAGTTATCCACAGGGTCCCCGACGGTCAGCGAACGGGCGTACTGTTCAAGGGCGGTGATCACCTGCTCGTACCGCCCGCGGGGGACGAGCACACGGGTCGGCGCCGTGCAGATCTGACCTGAATGGAATGCCCATGTTGAACCGACAGCAGATACCGCTGATCTGAGGACGCCCGGTGCGGCGTCCTCGAGAATGATCGCCGCGCCCTTGCCGCCCAGTTCCATCAGGGTCCGCTTCATCGACGCGCCCGCGACGCGGGCGATCGCCTGCCCGACCGCCGTCGAGCCGGTGAAGCTGATCATGTCGACGCCGGGGTGTGCGACCAGAGCCTCACCGGCCGCGGCGCCCGAGCCGGTGATGACGTTGAACACCCCGTCGGGCAGGCCCGCCTCCCGCATGATCCCCCCGAGCAGCAGGCAGGTCAGCGGGTCCTGGGGCGCGGGCTTGGCGACGACGGTGTTGCCCATGGCCAGGGCGGGGGCGACCTTGCCGGCCAGGTTGACCAGGGGGAAGTTGTAGGAGGTGATGCAGGCGACGACGCCCACCGGACGCCGTGCCGCCGCCGCGTTGACCAGCCCGCCGGGAGCGAGCGGCGAGGCCTTCACGGGCTGCGGCGCGAAGGGGATCGTGTCCGGTTCCAGCGCGCCCCGTGCGTAGCGCCGGAAGCGGTCCACCGCCGTAGGAATCTGCATGCTCGACGCGACACGGATCGTCGCTCCCGTCTCCTGCTGGAGCAGCGGTACGAGATCCGCCGACCGCGAGGCGAGGACGTCCGCGATCCGCTCCAGGATCGCGGCGCGCTCCGCCGGGCTCGTACGGGACCAGCCCTCGTACGCTTCCCGGGCTGCGCGCACCGCGCCGTCCACGTCCGCCGGGCCCGCTTCGGGGGCGTGCCCGACGGTCTCCTCCGTGGCCGGATTGACAACTGGATAGTGCGCTCCGGCCGGTTCGTGCCACCGGCCGCCGATCCAATGGCCGTACGTCCCGTCGCTGTTCATCCGCGAGGCTCCTTCGGGAGGCCGAGCACCCGCTCGGCGATGATCGTGCGCTGGATCTCGTCCGAGCCGCCGTAGATGGTGTCGGCGCGGCTGAAGAGGAACATGCGCTGGGTCTGGTCGAGTTCGTAGGGCCGCTCCGGCTCCCACGGCGCTGGGCCGGTCGCGGCGGGGGCGCCGCGGACGGCGACGGCCAGTTCGCCGAGCCGCTGGTGCCAGCCGCCCCACAGCAGCTTGGCGACGCTCGGGGCGGCCGGGTCGGCGGTGCCCAGCGTGCGCAGGGCGTTCCAGCGCATGGTGCGCAACTCGGCCCACTGGCGCACCAGCCGGTCCCGCAGCACGGGGTCGGTCACCGCCCCGGTGGCGACGGCGCGGTCGACGACCTGCCGCAGTTCGCGTTCGAAGCCGATCTGCTGCACGAGGGTGGAGACCCCGCGCTCGAAGCCCAGGAGGGACATGGCGACCTGCCAGCCGTTCCCCTCGCCGCCGACGACGTGGGCGGCGTCGGCGCGGGCCCCGTCGAAGAAGACCTCGTTGAACTCGGCCGTCCCGGTGAGCTGGCGGATGGGGCGGACCTCGACCCTGCCGGGCTGGTCCATGGGGACCAGCAGGAAGCTCAGTCCGTGGTGCCGGCGCGAGCCGGGTTCGGTGCGGGCCAGGACGAAGCACCAGTCGGCGTCCTGGGCGAGGGAGGTCCAGATCTTCTGGCCGGTCACGCGGTAGCAGGGACCGTCACCGTCGTGGTCCGAGGCGGCCGCGGTACGGACGCCGGCGAGGTCGGAGCCCGCCCCGGGCTCGCTGTACCCCTGGCACCACAGTTCATCGCCGCGGGCGACCGGCGGCAGGAAGCGGTCGCGCTGGTCGGGCGTGCCGTGCGCCTCCAGGGTGGGGGCCAGCAGGTTCTCGCCGATGTGCCCGGACCGGGCGGCCGCCTCGGCGCGGGCGTACTCCTCGCCCCAGGCGACCTGCTGGGGCAGGGTGGCACGCCGGTTGCCGTAGTCGCCGCGCCAGCTGAGGCCGATCCAGCCGGCGGCGCCGAGTTCCCGCTCCCACTCCCGGCCGGGTGCGCCGTCCGGGTGCGCCGCCAGCCACTCCCGGGCCTCCGCGCGGAAGGCCTCCGTCTCCGGGCCGAAGGTGAAGTCCATGGTCCGCCCTCTCCTCGGTGCGGGGCCGTCACTGCCCTCGGGAGGCGGCCGCGGCGGCGCGCATGGCCTCGAGCTGGGCGAGCATCGGCATGGGGTCGGTGCCGACGGATCCGGGCAGGGCGGCGGCGATGCGCTGCGGTGTCCATCCCCCGCCGTCCACGTAGGCGGCGCGCAGTTCGCGGGGCTGCGCCCAGACCGCGATCTTGGGTCCGGCGACCGTGTAGACCTGTCCGGTGATGTCGCGGGCCTGATCGCTGAGCAGGAAGACGACCATGGCGGCGACGTCCTCGGGCTCACCGATCTCGGCGAGCTCCATGGGCACGTTGGCCGACATGCGGGTGCGTGCCACGGGGGCGACGCAGTTGGCGGTCACGCCGTAGCGGTGCAGTCCGAGTGCGGCGCTGCGCACCAGCGAGATGATCCCGCCCTTCGCCGCGGAGTAGTTGGCCTGGGAGACGCTGCCCTGGTGGTTGCCGCTGGTGAAGCCGACGAGGGTGCCCGAGCCCTGCCGCCGCATCACGGCCGAGGCGGCGCGGAAGACGGTGAAGGTGCCCTTGAGATGGGTGGCGAGGACCGGGTCCCACTCCTCCTCGGCCATGTTGAAGAGCATGCGTTCGCGCAGGATCCCGGCGACGCAGACGACTCCGTCGACGCGGCCGTAGGTCTCCACGGCCGTGGAGACGATCCGTTCGCCGCCCGCCATCGACGAGACGTCGTCGGTCACCGCGGTGGCCTCACCGCCGGCCGCCTCGATCTCCTTGACGACGGCGGCCGCGACCTCACCGGTCGGTCCGCTGCCGTCGACTGCGACACCGTAGTCGTTGACGACGACCTTGGCGCCCTCGGCCGCGCACGCGAGGGCGACGGCCCGCCCGATGCCGCGCCCGGCCCCGGTGACCGCGACGACCTTTCCGTTCAGGAAGTTGCCCACGTCCGGTCCCGCCCCTTCTCAGAGTTTCTGACGGACCGTTAGATTTTAGGAGCACGGACGCACCCCAGCACAAGCCCTGAGACCAGGAGGCAGCGATGGCGTTCCCCGCCGAGTTCCACGACATCGCCAAGCGCGTCAACAACTGGGGCCGCTGGGGTGCGGACGACGAGACCGGCACCCTCAACCTGGTCACCGACGAGGTCGTCCGCGCGGCGGCCGGTACCGTGCGCGGCGGACGCCGCGTGCCGCTCGCGCTGCCCCTGCAGCAGGACGGGGTGCAGACGGGAATGATCCCGGGCCGGGTCAACCCCCTGCGCACCATGGTGATGCTCAACCACGAGATGTTCGGCCCGGGCACGGTCGCCACCAGCGACGACATCGTCACCATGGGACTGCAGGCGGCGACCCACTGGGACGCCCTGACCCACGTCTCGCACTCGGGACGGATCTACAACGGCCGCCCGGCCGGCTCCATCACCGCCCACGGTGGCGCCGCCTTCAGCGGTATAGAGAAGATCACGACGCTGCTCTCCCGCGGCGTCCTGCTCGACGTGGCCCGCGCCCGCGGCACCGACCGGCTGCCCGGCGACCACGCGGTCACCCCCGACGACCTCGACGCGGCCGAGGAACTGGCCCGGACCACCGTCCGCGCCGGGGACGTCGTGCTGGTCCGCACCGGTCAGATGCGGCTGTACCTGGCGGGCGACAAGCACGCCTACGCCTTCCCCTCACCGGGGTTGTCGGTGCGCACCCCCGAGTGGTTCCACGCCCGCGACGTCGCGGCGGTCGCCAACGACACGTTGACCTTCGAGATCTTCCCGCCGGAGATCGAGGACCTGTGGCTCGCCGTGCACGCCCTGGACCTGGTGGAGATGGGCATGCCCCAGGGCCAGAACTGGAATCTCGAGGCGCTGTCGGAAGCCTGTGCCGAGGAGGGGCGGTACGCGTTCCTGCTGGACGCCACCCCGCAGCCCTTCGTGGGCGGGGTCGGCAGTCCGGTCGCGCCGGTGGCGGTGCTCTGAGGGCGGTCCGTACGGTCAGAAGGCGGGGCGGCGGATGAGCCCGCCCATGGACTGCGCGGGGACGATCGCGGGGCGCTCGCTGCGGTCGATCTCGCACCAGATCTGCTTGCCGGCACCTTCACGCTGCCAGCCCCAGCGGTCCGCGAGGCCGTCTACGAGTTCCAGTCCCCGGCCGCCGGTCTCGTCGTTGTCGGCGTGCCGTGGCCGTGGCGGCGCGTCGCTGGTGTCGGCCACCTCGACGCGCACGGTCTCCTGTTCGCCGCTCTGTGCGGCGCCGGAGGAACGGAAGAGCATCCGCAGCACGGCGGGACAGCCGGTGTGCACGACGGCATTGGTGACCAGTTCGGAGATGAGCAGGATCAGCGTCTCGGCGACCGGCTCGTCGGCGCCTATGCCGGAGCCCGCGAGACGCGAGCGGGCCCACCGACGGGCCCGGCCCACCTCCGCGGGGTCGGGGCCGACCTCAAGCTGAACCTGGAGCACCTGCACCGCTCACACCATCCGAACCGGCGGACACGTCGCCTCGCGCCTCGGCAGGGTCACCGTACGTGACCTCTTCGCAACCCAGCATGATTGACCCGCAGTGACCGCAACAAGCGCTTCGGGCATATTCCAGCGCAAGGGGGCACGAGTGCTGCATACTGTGCGGGGCTCATTACGGGGCGAATTCGAACAGCCCGGTACAGGCAGCCCGCCGGGTACCGAGACCCCGCCACTGCCACATCCGTCGCGTTTCGCCACCACACGCACCCGATGGAGCGTACCCGAGGCAGGCTCCGACTCCACGGCGTGACGAGTCACACCTCGGACACAACCCGATATCGACGCTCGGGGACTCCTTATCCGTGACGAATCAGTCATAACTACCTAAACCCAGCAAATAGTCTCGTCGAGGAGTCTCTCCGCGAGCTGCTCCTCACACTCCGCCACCGAACGGCCCCGGCTCCGCAGGATCCACGACCTCTTGACGTGGAGATGCACCTCCGCTTCCCAGGTGAAACCCATACCGCCGAACACCTGCAGGCAGTCGCGGGCGTTGCGGACGGCCGCCTCTTCCGCCAGCAGCCGTGCGGCCGCCGTCTCGCCCGGATCCCCGGAGACCGCCGCCGCACGCACCGCCGTGCGTGCCATCTCGACCCGGACCAGCATCTCGGCGCACAGGTGCTTGACCGCCTGGAAGGAGCCGATGGGTCTCCCGAACTGCTCCCGGGTCCCGGCGTACCGCACGGCGAGCTCCAGGGTGCGCGCCGCGCTGCCGGTCTGCTGCGCGGAGGTCAGCAGGTCGCCGGCTCCCCCGCCGCAGGCCGGTTCGCCGCCCACGACCCGGTGCAGCGGGGTGAACGGGTCCACCGAACGCACCGGCTCGGCCTTGTCGAAGGAGCCCAGCACGTGGTCGGACGCCTCCAGCCACTCGGCCAGCTCGCCATCGACCGCGGTGACCACCGTGGTGCCCTCCGCCGCCCCCGGCACCCGTCCGGCCGCCAGGTGCGTCGCCACCAGCGGCCCCGGCAGCAGCACCCGTCCGGCCTCCTCGAAGACGAGCACGGCCTCCGGGAGTCCGAGGCCGAGCCCGCCCCGCTCCTCCGGCAGCCGCAGTGCGAAGAACCCCGCCTCCCCCAGCGCCCGCCACATCTGGCGGTCGAGGGGCACCGGGGTCCCCGCGGCCGCCCCGGCGGCGTCCTCCCGCAGGCGCTCCGCCGGGTAGAGCCGCGCCAGCAGTCCACGGGTCCCGTCGGCGAGCGCCCGTTGGTCCTCGGTGAGGCGGAATTCCACGGCCGCTCACACCCCCTTCGGCAGGCCGAGGATCCGCTCGGCGACGATGTTCCGCTGGATCTGCGACGTGCCCGCCGCGATGGTGTACGAGAGCGAGGAGAGCCGGTCCGCCGTCCACGGGCGGTCCGCGTCCAGCGCACCGGACGGGCCGAGGACCTCGGCGGCGGTGTCGTAGAGCTCCTGGCGCGCGTGCGAGTAGCGCAGCTTGAGGACCGAGCCCCCGACGCCCGGGGCGCCGTCGCTGACGTTCCACTGGACCAGCCGCCACAGGACGCCGAACTCCGCTGCCAGACGGCCCAGCTGGCGCCGCAGCACGGGGTCGTCCCAGGCTCCCGTCTCCCGGGCGGTGCGGGCCAGTTCGCACAGGGTCCGCCGGCAGGCGACGACCTCACCGGCGAAAGCGGTGCCGCGTTCGAAGGAGAGCGTCACCATCGTGACCCGCCAGCCGTCGTTCTCCGCGCCGACCCGGTTGGCGACCGGCACGCGCACCTCGTCCAGGAAGACCTCGGCGAACTCCGTCGTACCGGCGAGGGTCCGCAGCGGCCGCACCGTCACGCCCGGCACGTCCATCGGCATCGCCAGCCAGCTGATGCCGCGGTGCCGCGGTGCGTCGGGATCGGTGCGCACCAGCAGTTCGCACCAGTCGGCGACCTCGGCGTGCGAGGTCCAGATCTTCGAACCGGTGACCACGTAGGCGTCGCCGTCGCGCACCGCCCGCGTCCGCAGGGACGCCAGGTCCGAGCCCGCCGCCGGCTCGCTGAACCCCTGGCACCACACCTCGTCCCCACGCAGCACCGGGGGCAGCCAGCGTTCACGCTGGCCGGCCGTCCCCTCGGCCGCGATGGTGGGCCCGGCGTGCAGCAGACCGACGAAGTTCGCGCCGACGTAGGGCGCCCCGGCCAGCTCGGTCTCCTCCAGGAAGATCAGCCGCCGGGTCGGGTCGGCGTTCCAGTGGACGTCTGCGTATCCCGCCTCGTACAGGCGCCGCTGCCAGCCGGTGTCGTACGCCCGCCGGGCGGGCCAGTCGGCGGGGTCCGGCGCGGGCGGCAGCATGGGCAGCGTCCGGGCGAGCCAGGCCCGCAGCTCGCCCCGGTACGCCTGCTCCGCCTCGGTGTACGTCAGGTCCACCGGTCCGGCTCCAGCCCCAGCATGCGGATGGCGTTGCCGCGCATGAGCTTGTACACCGTCTCGTCGTCGAGGCCCTTCACATGGTCGAGGGCGACCTCCTTGGTGTGCGGGAAGGTCGAGTCGACGTGCGGGTAGTCGGTCTCGAAGGTCGCGTTGTCGCGGCCGACGACGTCGATCGAGGCGACGCCGTGCTTGTCGCGGAAGAAGCAGCAGAAGATCTGCCGGTAGTAGTAGGTGGAGGGCGGCTCGGGGATCACGTCGCGCACGCCGCCCCACGCCCGGTGCTCCTCCCAGACGTCGTCGGCCCGCTCCAGGGCGTAGGGGATCCAGCCCATCTGCCCCTCGCTGTAGGCGAGCTTGAGCCGCGGGTGGCGCACCAGCACCCCGCTGAAGAGGAAGTCCATCATCGAGGCCATCGCGTTGTTGAAGGAGAGCGAGGCCTGCACGGCGGGCGGCGCGTCCGGGGAGGCGGCCGGCATCTGCGAGGACGAGCCGATGTGCATGTTCACCACCGTCCCGGTCTCCTCGCAGACGGCGAAGAAGGGGTCCCAGTACCCCGAGTGGATGCTGGGCAGCCCGAGGTGGGTCGGGATCTCGCTGAA
Organism: Streptomyces sp. PA03-1a; assembly: GCF_033792805.1. NCBI lineage: Bacteria > Bacillati > Actinomycetota > Actinomycetes > Kitasatosporales > Streptomycetaceae > Streptomyces > Streptomyces sp. PA03-1a. The sequence goes on along the minus strand of NZ_JARAVO010000092.1, from coordinate 6,885 downwards.
AGTGACGGCCCGCACCCCGCGATCCGCGTTGCGGCGGATCTCGGCGACGGCCAGGCCGACATCCCACAGCGGGATCAGGCAGAGCGGGATCAGCCGGCCGCCGCTGTCCCCGCACCACTCCTCGACCATCCAGTCGTTGTAGGCGCGGACGCAGGCGAGGGCGACCTCCTTGTCCTTGGCCTCGGCGAAGGTCTGGCCGCAGAAGCGCGGGAAGGTGGGGAAGCAGAGCGAGCCCTCGACGTGGTTGAGGTCCATGTCGACGAGCCGGGCCTTGGGGTCCCAGCAGCCACGCCGCATCTCCTCGCGGGTGATGCCCTCCAGGGTCATCTCGTCCCGGTCGAAGCCGACGGCGGCGATGTTCCTCTTGTAGGGGAACTTCAGGTCCTCGTAGATCCACCAGTCGGTCGGCGGGCCGTCCGGGTCCATCGTGATCTGGTACTTCCCGCCGACGTAGGCGAGCTCCCCGATCCCGGCGGTCAGCGGCTGGGGCCCGCGGTCCCGGTACTTCGCCGGCAGCCAGGTCTCGAAGAGGTGTGCGGGTTCGATCACGTGGTCGTCGACGCTGATGATCCGGGGCAGTTCCATCGCTCCCCGCCCTTCCTTGAATCTGATGGACCGTCAGATTCACAGTACGCCCGCCGCCCCGGAGCGTCCATCGGCGACGCGCGGACCCTGGACCGCGCCCGGCCGGGCGCCTACGCTCCGGGCGACTGAATCTGACGTGACGTCAGATCGCTGACCGGGAGGAGAAGAGATGCGAAGCCTGGGCGACTCGCCGACCCTCTGGGCGCTCATCGAAGGGCGGGCCGCCCTGACCCCCGACGCCCCGGCGCTGCTCGACACCGACGACCGCCGGCTGACCTTCGGGCAGCTGCGCGACCGCGCAGAACGGGTCGCCGCCGGGCTGCAGGCCCGCGGCATCCGGCCCGGCACCGCAGTGGCATGGCAGCTGCCGACCCGGATCGAGACCGTGGTCCTGTCGGCGGCCCTCGCCCGGCTGGGCACCGTGCAGACCCCGGTCATGCCCTTCTACCGCGACCACGAGGTCGGCCACATCCTGCGCCAGACCGGCCCCGCCCTCTTCGCCGTCCCCGGCGTATGGCGCGGCTTCGACCACACCGCGATGGCGCGCCGCCTCGGCGCGCACGACGTCCTGGAGGCCTACGACTCCCTGCCGGAGGCCGACCCGGACTCCCTCCCCGCCCCGCCCTCCGACGGCACGCGGGTCCGCTGGATCTACTGGACCTCCGGCACCACCTCCGAACCCAAGGGCGTGCTGCACACCGACCGCAGCCTCATCGCCGGCGGTTCCTGCCTCGCCCTCGCCCTGGAGCTCGGCCCGGACGACGTCGGCTCCGTCGCCTTCCCGTACGCGCACATCGGCGGCCCCGACTACCTGGTCATGCTGCTCCTGTGCGGCTTCCCGGCCCTGCTGCTGGAGCACTTCTCGCTCCCGGGGTCCCTGGAGGCCTACCGCAGGCACGGGGTCACCATGGCGGGCGGCAGCACCGCCTTCTACTCCCTCTTCCTCGCCGAGCAGCGCAAGCAGCCCGCGGGGAGCAGGATCATCCCCACCCTGCGCCTGCTGTCCGGCGGCGGCGCCCCCAAGCCGCCCGAGCTCTACCACGAGGTGGTCCGCGACCTCGGCTGCGCCCTCGCGCACGGTTACGGCATGACCGAAGCCCCCATGATCACCATGGGCTCGCCGCGCGACCCCGTCGACCGGCTCGCCACTACCGAGGGCCGCCCGCCCGCCTCCATGGAGATACGCATCGCCGACGACGGCGAGGTGCTGCTGCGCGGTGAGGCCGTGTGCCAGGGCTACACCGACCCGGAGCTGACCAAACAGGCCTTCGACGCCGACGGCTTCCTGCGTACCGGGGACGTCGGCAGGCTCACCCCGGACGGCTACCTGGTCCTCACCGGGCGCCTCAAGGACATCATCATCCGTAAGGGTGAGAACGTCTCGGCCAAGGAGATCGAGGAACTCCTCTACGCCCACCCCGGCATCGCCGACGCCGCCGTGATCGGCCTGCCCGACCCCCAGCGCGGGGAACGCGTCTGCGCCGTCGTCGAGCAGCCGCCGGACGCCGGACCGCTCACCCTCGCCGAGGTCACGGCCTTCCTCCGCGAGGCGGGCCTGGCCGTCCACAAACTGCCCGAACAGCTCGAGGTGGTGGACGTGCTGCCCCGGAACGAGACCCTGCGCAAGGTCCTCAAGTACAAGCTCAGGGAGCGCTTTACGAAAGCGTGAGGCACGTCCGCCGCAAAGCCGCGTACCCTCCTCCGCAAGAGTTCCAAAGGGGAAGGGTCACGGTGGGCACACAGGACGGCCAGGACCGGGCGCGGGACGGCCTGGACGAAGGTCCCGGCACAGGTCCCGAAAGCGGCCCGCAGGACGGCCCGCAGGATCCCCTCGAACTGCTCCGGCTGGGAGACGCCGCCCTCGACGCGGGCGAACTCACCCAGGCCCGGCTCCACTTCGAGACCGCCGAGCGGCTGCTCGACGCGGACCCCGCGGCCCCCGACGCCCGGCGCGCCGCGGCGCTGCGCGGCCGGGCCGTGTCCCACCTGCTGGCGGGCGAGGTGCGGTACGCCTCCCACCTGCTGGAGGAGGGCATCACCCGGCTCGAACGGCAGACCGTGTCGGACGACGCCCGGCCCGACCCCGACGCCCTGCTGATGCTGCACATCGCGGCCATCGGGCCGTACACCGACCTGGGCGCCTACGCCCGGGCCGCCCACGCCGCCGAGCAGGCGCTCAACCTCGCCCCCGGGGCCGGCGATCCGGCCCTGGTCGCCCAGATGCACCGCAGCATCGCCCGCACCCTGATCGTCGCGGGACGTACCGGCGAGGCCGAGGCTTCCCTGGCGAAGGCGCAGGAGCTGTTCCAGCGGCTGGAGCTGCACACGGACCTGGCCCACTGCCACTGGATGCGCGGCTACGTCCACTCCCAGGACGGCGACCTGGAGCAGGCCGAGCGCGAGCTGCGCACCGCCCGCGACATGCTGTCCGCCGGCCGGTCCGTGCTGTTCACGGTGCAGGTCGAGGTGGAGCTCGCCGACGTGCTCCGGCGGCGCGGCAAGCCCGCCGAGGCCGAGGAGCTGCTGACCCGGCTGCTGGACGAGCTGGGCCCCTGGCGCGGCGCCGTCCACGCCGGCGGGGCGCACCGGCTGCTCGGGCTGCTGGCGGAGGAGCGCGGTGACCCGGAGGCCGCGGAGGAGCACTACGTGTCCGCCCTGGCGCTGCTGGAACGCGCGGGAGCCGCCGGGGACTTGGCGGACATCTGCCGGCTGCTGGGCGACCTGCTGCGCCGGTCCGGCCGGGTGGAGGCCGCGCTGGACGCCTACCGGACGGGCCTGGGCCACCGCGCGGCGATCGGCACCACCACGCTGGGCCCGGCTCCGGCCGACTCCTGACCCCGGCCGGCCCCGCCGCCGTACCGGCTCAGGGCTTGTGGACCGTGTTCACGTAGCCCGTGCCGCCCGCGGCGAGGCCGTCGACCGTCTTCTCCACCTCCGTCAGGGACTGGGCCTTCCTGGCGTTGTGGTAGAACCAGTCGACCTTCATGTCCCAGCTGCGCTTCCCGGCGAACGGCAGGTCCACGAACCAGGCGTTGAAGTTCACGGACATGCTCTGGGTCGGGTAGTACTTGCCCCCGGTCCGGAACAGCTCGTGCCCGTCGAGGCTGTAGGTCACCACGCCGTGCGCGGCCGTGGTGACCAGCGTGTGCCACCCCCTGAGGCTGGACGTCGTGGCCCGGGTGACCCGGTCCCCCTCCCTCGCGCTGCGCCAGGTCGTCGTGTCGAGCCTCGGGCCGGGGGCACCCCAGCCCCCGTTCGGCTGGTACTCGTTGTCGAGCTCGCTGTACTCGGCGTGGTGGTGGGGCGAGATCATGTAGAAGGTCTCGTTGACGTGGTCGCCGTTGCGGCCGCTCGCCGGTTCGTCCGTGAAGTGGATCCGGGCGGCGAAGGTCCCGGTCAGGAACTTCGTGCCGGTGGTGTGCACCTCGGCCTGGGTGGTGCCGCGCTTCGTCCCGTCGGTGGCGGCGCGCAGCTGCAGGACCTGGCCGCCCAGCGCGTCCTCGTCCGCGGGGAAGCTGACCCCTCCCGCCGACCACGTGTCGCGGATGCCGGGACCACCCCCGCTGGTGCGCACCAGCCAGCCGTGGGCGCGCAGCGCCGGGTCACGGGGGCCGCTGTAGCGGAAGTCGTCGAAGACGATCCCGGAGGGCGGCGCGGGCCGTGCCGCGCTGCGGAAGTCGTCGAAGACGATCCCGGAGGGCGGCGCGGGCCGTGCCGCGCCTGCGGCCGGGCCCCGGGGGGACGTGGTGACGTCACCGCCGGGCTCGTCGCCCCAGACGTGCCTGCCGTCCAGGTAGCCGGTCACCAGCTTCGACGCCTGGAAGGTGTCGTGGGCGGGGCTGAACGACCGGTCGTCGCGCTGGTCCACCTTCCCGCCGGGACGGTACAGCTGCACCCCGATGGCCCCGCTCTTCGCGCCCGGGGCCAGGGTGCCCGCGGCCTTCGTGAAGGTGATCTCGAGGTAGTGGTCGGCGGCCGGTGCCGGACGGTCCATGGCGACGGTCCTCCCGTCGACGTTCGGGCAGCCCACCGAGGCCTGGACGCAGTTGAACGCGTACGGGGAACCGCCGTCCTGCGTGTACCAGTACCGGACCGCCACGTCGGCCAGACGCACCCGGTGGTCCGAGGTGTTGACGACCTCCAGCCACGGCCGGGCCGTGGCGGCCGACGCCGACGTGCCCGCCTTGTAGCGGACGGTGAGCTCAGGGGGCGGCCGATGTGCCTCGCGCCACACGGGGTACAGCGCCGTGACGCCCGCGCCGACGGCGACCGCGAGCAGCAGGTACCCGGCCACCCTCCACACGGGGTGGCTCCGCTTCCCGCGCCCCGAGGGTACGAGCCGGTCTGACCGGACGGAGGGGCGGACAGAGGGGCGGGCAGGACCCACGGGGAAGCTCCTAGCGCGGTGGAGGGGCGATACCGAGGGCACGCCATGCGGTCTGCGGGATCCGGTCGGACCGGCGGCGGAACGCGGGCGCCGCCTACGAGGCGGCGTCGCGCACGGGCGCGACGGCGCCGACCGCCGGTGGAGCCGTCTCCCCGCGCTGGCGCGGGAGGTGGGACTGCGGATGGGGCTGGAAGGCGATGTCGTCGTGGGCACCGCCGACCTCGATCCGGGCCCGGGTGCCCCAGTTGGTGCGCCGCAGCGTCGCCAGGGACCACAGTCGCAGCGGCAGCAGCAACCCGATGTTGAGCAGGGCGTACAGCGGGGCGGCGAGGAACGTCAGCACCCGGTCGACGATCCTCACCTGCGCGGCGCCGCGCAGGTAGTGGACGGACCGGACCCAGGCCATGACGCACATGTAGGCGAGGTAGCCGGCCAGCAGCGTCCAGCCCTGCGGGTGCATCAGGACCGCGACGAGCGCCGCGAGCAGCCCCGCGGTGAAGGCGACCCAGGTGACCAGCTCGACGAGGTTCAGCCACCAGTACATGCGGTGCAGCCGGAACTTGGCGAGGAGCAGGAAGCCCTCGCGGATGAACGACTTGCCCCAGCGGATCTGCTGGCGCACGTAGTGGCCGAGGCGCTCGGGGACGTCGGTGTAGCCGACGGCCGACGGCTGGATCAGGGAGAGCCCCTCGGTGAGGCAGTAGTACGTCAGGCGCCGGTCGTCCCCGAAGGTCGCCGGGCGGCCGAGGAAGCGCTGGTCGAGGAAGTCGTCGAGGTGCTTGCGGACGACCCACCCGCGGTACATGGCCAGCGACCCGCAGGCGCAGAGCACCGAGCCGAGGCGGGAGTAGGCCACCCGCTCGCCGAGGAAGGCGTTGACGTAGCGCATGTCGATGAGGCGGGTCAGCAGGTTGGTGCCGCGGTTGTGGGCGAGCACCAACCCGGTGACGCACTGGACCCGGCGCTTGGCGAAGGGCCGGGCGAGCTCCGCGACGGCGTGCCGGTCGAGCAGCGTGTCGGAGTCGATGCACAGGTACACGTCCGCGAGCGGCTCCTGCCGGAAGCCCGCGGCGAGGCCGTGGCGCTTGCCGCGGTTGCCGGGGAAGCGGACGAAGTCGAGGCGGACCCCGGCGCGCTGGAACTGCGGGCGCATCTCCTCGGCCAGGGCACGCGCCGAGTGGTCCTCGGAGCAGTCGTCGACCAGGGTGAGGGAGTGCGGTAGCAGGGTCTGCGCGAGGACCGACTCCAGGCAGCCGCGCAGCATCGCCGGGGCCTCGTTGTAGACCGTGATCACGCCGTGGATGCGTAGCCGGGTCACCGGCTTGTCGAACGCGAGCTCAGGACGGCGGCGCCGGCGGATGGAGAGCAGCAGCTTGACGGCGAGGAGGGACCCGACGGTCACTCCGTACCAGTGCACATGACGCAAGGACCACGAGAGGTGGTCCCAAGCACCCGCGAGATCGAGCATGGGCAGTGGAGACCTCCGTACGAACGCCCCCACCCGCCGGACAGAACCTTGAACACGTGTTCTGCGCACGAAGGTAACCCGGGCGGAGGTCCGGCGAAAGGTGCATCCTCCGCAGATTTCGCCCGGCAGCTCACAATCAGGCGTCCACAGGCCCTTCATGGACGAAGCGGACAGAGGATGTGAGAGTGCTCACACGGCACTTGACGGGCCCGCGCCCGCCCTGGGCGGCACGGAAGGAAGGCTTAGGTGTTCTGTCCCGGGAGGTTGTGGACGGGTGATGCAGGTCTCGGTTGAGGGATCTTGAAATGGGTGAGGGCCTTCTGGCCTGGTGTGGATTGCGACATCTGCACCGGCGACCAGAAAGGCCCTCGTGCCACACCGTAATGCACCCCTGACCGAGACCGGACGCCTGCGTCTGGCCCGCTGCGTCGTGGACGACGGCTGG
>NZ_JARAVO010000091.1:0-33712 GCF_033792805.1 Streptomyces sp. PA03-1a | reverse complement strand
AACGACGACCCCAAGCCCTTCGTCTGGACGAAAACCGCAGACGAAATCTTCGAACGCCTCGCCGGATATCTGAACCGAATCAACGACTCAGGACACTAGTCCAGACGCTTGACCAGGGCCCGGTACTCGTCCCACAGCTCCTTCGGCGTGTGGTCGCCGAAGGTCTCCAGGTGGGACGGGATGAGGGAGGCCTCGTGCCGCCAGGTGTCGACGTCGACCGAGAGCAGCAGGTCGAGGTCCGCCTGGGAGATGTCCAGGCCGCTGGTGTCGAGGGAGCCCTCGGCCGGCAGGACGCCGATCGGGGTCTCGACGCCCTCGGCCTGGCCGTTGAGGCGCTCGACGATCCACTTCAGCACGCGGCTGTTCTCGCCGAAGCCCGGCCACACGAACCGGCCGTCCGCGTCCTTGCGGAACCAGTTCACGTAGTAGATCTTCGGGAGCTTGCCGGCCTCGTGCTTCTGGCCGAGCTTGACCCAGTGGCCGAAGTAGTCGCCCATGTTGTAACCGCAGAACGGGAGCATCGCGAACGGGTCGCGGCGCAGCTCGCCGACCTTGCCCTCGGCGGCGGCGGTCTTCTCGGAGGCGACGTTGGCACCGAGGAAGACACCGTGCTGCCAGTCGAAGGACTCGGTGACCAGCGGTACGGCCGAGGCACGGCGGCCGCCGAAGAGGATCGCCGAGATCGGCACGCCCTTGGGGTCCTCCCACTCGGGCGCGATGGTCGGGCACTGGCTGGCCGGGACGGTGAAGCGGGCGTTGGGGTGGGCGGCCGGGGTCCCGGACTCCGGCGTCCAGGAGTTGCCCTTCCAGTCCGTGAGGTGGGCCGGGAGCTCCTCGGTCATGCCCTCCCACCAGACGTCGTTGTCGTCGGTGAGGGCGACGTTGGTGAAGACCGAGTTGCCCCACAGGGTCTTCATCGCGTTGGCGTTGGTGTGCTCGCCGGTGCCCGGCGCGACGCCGAAGAAGCCCGCCTCGGGGTTGATCGCGTAGAGGCGGCCGTCCTCGCCGAAGCGCATCCAGGCGATGTCGTCGCCGATGGTCTCCACGGTCCAGCCGGGGATGGTCGGCTCCAGCATGGCGAGGTTGGTCTTGCCGCAGGCGCTCGGGAAGGCGGCGGCCACGTACTTGGCCTCGCCCCGCGGCGGCGTGAGCTTGAGGACGAGCATGTGCTCGGCCAGCCAGCCCTCGTCCCGTGCCATGACCGAGGCTATGCGCAGGGCGTAGCACTTCTTGCCGAGCAGGGCGTTGCCGCCGTAGCCGGAGCCGTAGGACCAGATCTCACGGCTCTCGGGGAAGTGCGAGATGTACTTGGTGGAGTTGCACGGCCACGGGACGTCCTCCTGGCCGGGCTCCAGCGGGGCGCCGACGGAGTGCACGGCCTTGACGAAGAAGCCGTCCTCGCCGAGCTCGTCCAGCACGTCCTGGCCCATGCGCGTCATGGTCCGCATGGCGGTGGCGACGTACGCGGAGTCGGTGATCTCCACGCCGATCGCGGACAGCTCAGAGCCGAGCGGGCCCATGCAGAACGGGACGACGTACATGGTGCGGCCGCGCATGGCGCCGCGGAAAAGACCCTGCCCCCCTGTGAAGATCTCCCGCATCTCGGCGGGGGCCTTCCAGTGGTTGGTCGGGCCGGCGTCCTGCTCCCGCTCGGAGCAGATGAAGGTGCGGTCCTCCACACGAGCGACGTCGGTCGGGTCGGAGGCGGCGTAGTACGAGTTGGGGCGCTTGATCGGGTCGAGCTTCTTGAAGGTGCCCTTCGAGACGAGCTCGTCCGCGAGGCGCTGGTACTCCTCCTCGGAGCCGTCGCACCACACGATCTCGTCCGGCTGGGTCAGCTCGGCGATCTCGCCGACCCATGCGATCAGGTCCTGGTGATTGGTGGGAGCCGCATTGACGCGCGCCACGATCGCTCCGTTCCGCCCGGTGTGCACTCACCTGGCGTCAGATTCCGAGGGTGTGTTGTCGGCCCCTTGGGGGCTGCGACCCGGATGCTGCTGTCGTGGGATGCTCATCCGGTGCCGTCCGCACTCATATGAGTATCAGGACAGGAAACGCGATCTGTCCAGGGCGCGTGGGGTGAGCATCGCCACTCCCAACGTCCGGCGACACCCCGTACTACGGATCGGTAACCTACGCAACCGTAGGTAGCATTGCTTTCATGAGCTCCGTGGACGAGACTCCCGTTGTGCCCGCCGCCCTTGAAGAACTCGCATCCGCTGCCGCCCCCTTGAAGCCCAAGCTGAGGGGGTGGCTCCATGCCGGGATGTTCCCCGCAGCCCTTGTCGCCGGGGTCGCCCTGACCGCCTTCGCCGAGAGCACCCGCGGGCGGATCGCCTGCGCCGTCTTCACGCTCACCGCCTGCGCGCTGTTCGGCGTGAGCGCGCTCTACCACCGCGGCGACTGGGGCCCCCGGGCCTCGGCGGTGCTGCGCCGGCTGGACCACGCGAACATCTTCCTGATCATCGCGGGGACCTACACACCCTTCACGCTCCTGCTGCTGCCGGACGGCAAGCAGGAGGTCCTGCTCTGGCTCGTCTGGGCCGGGGCCCTGGCGGGCATCGCGTTCCGGGTCTTCTGGGTGGGCGCGCCGCGCTGGCTCTACACGCCCTGCTACATCGCGCTCGGCTGGGCGGCGGTCTTCTTCCTGCCCGACTTCATGCGGAAGGGCGGCATCGCGGTGCTCGTCCTGATCGTCGTGGGCGGCCTGCTGTACAGCGTCGGAGCGGTGATCTACGGAACGAAGCGGCCCAACCCCTCGCCCCGCTTCTTCGGCTTCCACGAGGTCTTCCACTCGTTCACGCTGGCCGCGTTCATCGTGCACTACGTCGGCATCTCGCTGGTGGCCTACAACCACGCCTAGGCCCCGCGCCCGCCGAACGCCGAGGCCCCGACGCGAACGCCCCCCACCCGCCTGCGGGTGGGGGGCGTCCGGCGTCCCGGGGCGACCGTCAGACCCTGCGGCGCCAGCGGTCGGGGATCCAGCGGGTCAGCAGGCGATTGGCGGGCTCCTCGACGAAACGGTGGAGGGCCCAGGACATCGCGAACACGACGACGGCCATGCCGATCATGCTGAAGAGCGCCGAGTTCTCGTCCGGGATCCTGCCCCACCTGTAGGTCGAGAACCGGCTCACCGCGTGGTGCAGGAGGTAGAAGCTGTACGACCACATGCCCAGCGAGATCAGCAGCGGGTTGTGGAGCACGCTGCGGTGCCCCGCGATGTCCCGCTGGACGAACGCGACCATGATCAGGACGGCGAGCACGGCGATGACCGGGCGCAGCGTGTAGTCCAGCTGCGCGTCGTACCCGCTCGACAGGTGCGCACGCAGCTGCACGTAGGCGTAGACGTAGGCGAGCAGCAGCGCCACGGGCACGAAGGGCCGCAACGGGATCCGCCACCCGCGGCGGATCAGCAGGGCCATCGTCATGCCCAGCAGGAACTCGGGCAGGTACACCACCGGGTGCCGCATGATCCAGCGCGCCATGGGCCCGTCCAGCGTCGCGGAGGCCCACCAGTCCACCGCCCACATCCCGACCAGGCCGGCGACCGTCACGGCGACCAGCAGGGGCGTGCGCAGCCGGACGACGACGCGGGCGAGCAGCGGGAACAGGGCGTAGAAAAGGACCTCGACGCCCAGGGTCCAGGTCACCGGATTGCCGGGCAGCGTGGGCGTGGCGTGCGGGAACCAGTTCTGGACGAAGAAGAGCGAGGCGATGACGTACTTCCAGTCGATGGGCACGTGTGCCTTGACGTAGAAGACGTAGACCGCCGGCACGGCGGCGACCAGGGCCGCCGGCCAGATGCGCGCCACACGCCGCCAGTAGAACGCGACCGGATGCTCCTGCGGCTTGAACACCCAGGTCAGCAGGAAGCCCGAGAGGACGAAGAAGAAGGTCACGCCGTGGGCGCCCATCTCCGAGTACGGGAAGATCGCGGGGGCACGTCCGTAGCCCGTCGCGCCGCCCAGCCCCGTGAAGTGGTGCGCGAACACGGCGAAGGCGGCGAAGAACCGCAGACTCGTCAGCGAGTCGAGCCGTGACGGAAGTACGGATGCGCGCGGCGCGGACGACGTGGGTTTCGCTTCCCGGTCGCTCCGGGAGGCATCTACGACTGGCACTTGATCTTCTCTGATTCTTCCGAAGGACACCCTGGCGTCACCGGGCACAAGGGTCGCATTTTCCTATCACCCCGGCGGGCCGTGTCAAGGCGACGCCGGGCTTCCGCACGTCTGGGGTGACAGTTACTCTTTTTTGAGAGTCACTGTCATTTGACGGTGGCTTTCGGATGCTGCCTCGTGCCCGCAGGAGGAGACCCCATGGCGACGACGGCCGATCCACGGCGCTGGTGGGCCCTGGGGGCCCTGGTGGCGAGCATGCTCGTGCTCGGCTTCGACATGACGATCCTCAACGTCGCACTGCCGACCATGGCCGCGGAGCTGGGTGCGGACACAGGCGACCAGCAGTGGATCGTCGACGGCTACACGGTGGTCTTCGCCGCCGCCATGCTCCCCGGGGGCCTGCTGGGCGACCGCTGGGGACGGCGGCGGATGCTCGTCGCCGGGCTCGGGATCTTCCTCGCCGGTTCGGTGCTCGGCGCCCTGGTGGACAGTCCGGGACCGGTCGTCGCCGCCCGCACGGTGATGGGCCTGGGCGCGGCACTCGTCATGCCGCTGGCCCTGTCCGTCCTGCCCTCGCTGTTCGGGCCCGAGGAGCGCTCCAGGGCGGTCGGCGCGGTCACCGCCGCCATGGCGCTGGGGTTGCCGCTCGGGCCGATCATCGGCGGCACCCTGCTCGACCACTTCTGGTGGGGCTCGGTCTTCGTGGTCAACATCCCGCTCGTCGTCCTCGGCATCGCCGCCTGCCTGTTCCTGCTGCCCGAGACCAGCGACCCCGCCACGCCCCGCGTCGACCCGCCCAGCACCGTCCTCGCGGTGGCCGGGCTCGGCGCGCTGGTCTTCGGCATCATCGAGGGGCCGCGCCGGGGATGGGGCGACCCGCTGGTGCTGCTGACGCTGTCCTCGTCCGTCGCGCTGCTGACCGGGCTGGTGCTCCGCGGACGCCGGCTGGAGCGGCCCATGCTCGACCTCGGTCTGCTGCGGCAGCGGGGCTTCCTGTGGAACGCGGTCGCCGCGACGCTGGTGACCTTCATCCTCACCGGTCTGCTCTTCGTCCTGCCGCAGTACCTGCAGGCCGTGCTCGGCAACGACGCCCTCGGCACCGGCCTACGGCTGCTGCCGATGATGGGTGGCCTGCTCGTCGCCGCCCGGGGCAGCGCTCCGCTGGTCGCGCGGTTCGGGCCGCGGCCGGTCGTCACGGCGGGGCTGCTCCTGCTCACCGCGGCCGCGGCGCTCGGCAGCCGCACGGACGTCCACGACGGCTACGGGGCGACCGCGCTGTGGCTGTCCGTCACCGGTTTCGCCTTCGGCTTCGCGATGATCCCCGCCATGGACGCGGCACTGGGCGCGCTGCCCGGCGACCGCGCGGGCAGCGGCTCAGGACTCCTGATGACCCTGCGGCAGACCGGCGGCGCCATCGGTGTCGCCCTCCTGGGCAGCCTGCTGGCGGGCGCCTACACCGACCGTCTCGCCACCACGGGCCTGCCCGCGGCGGCGGCCGACGCCGCCTCGGGTTCCGTGGGGGCCGCGCACGCGGTCGCGGCCGCCCTCGGCGACCCGGCGCTCGCCGCCTCGGCGGACGCGGCGTACGTGCACGGGATGGACCTCGCCCTGCTGGCCTGCGCCGCCGCCTCGCTCGTGGCGGCCGTGCTGACCGCGCTCCTCCTCCCCGACGTCCGCACCGGCCAGGAGGTGCCCGGCACCGCGCGGATGGCCCCGCCCGCCGTCGATGCACGACAATGACGAACGTGACCGTACCGACCAGACCGAGCCTGCGCGAACGCAAGAAGATCCGGACCCGGCGGGCCATCCGCCGCGCGGCCTACCGGCTCTTCGAGGCGCAGGGGTACGACGGCACCACCGTCGAGCAGATCGCGGCCACGGCCGAGGTCTCGGCCAGCACGGTCTTCCGGTACTTCCCCTCCAAGGAGGACATCGTCCTCTCCGACGAGTACGACCCCGTCATGGTGGCCGAACTGCGCGCCCGCCCGGCGCATGAGCCCATCGTCGCCTCGCTGCGGCACGCCCTGCTGGGGCCGCTGCGCGAGATGCTCGCCGACGAGGGCGAGTTCGAGGAGATGCGGCAGCGGCTGCGGCTGGTGCGCTCGGTGCCCGCCATCCGCGCCCGCATGGGCGAGAACATCCAGGAGTCCAGCCGCCTGCTGGCCTCCGTCACCGCCGAGCGCCTCGGGCGCCCCGCGGACGACTTCGAGATCCGGGTCGTCGTCGCGGCGCTGATCGGGGCCTGGTCCGAGGCCGTCTTCCACTGGCTCGACTCGGACGGCACCGCCGACCTCGCCGCCGTCCTCGACCGCTCGCTGGACCTCCTCGCGGCCAACCTCTGCCGCTGACGATCGGGATGCCCCTCAACGTCGGTCCGCACAAGGCCGGTTCACCGACCGGCCCTGCGCGCGAGGGAGGTGCCGGCGGACGCCGCGCGGCCGCACGACGCGGAGCGCCTCAGCGGGCGCCCAGTTGCTCCGCCAGGGCCTGCGGGTCCGCGGTCGGCGCCGCGCACACGAAGTGCCGGCAGACGTAGGCCGCGGGGCGGCCGTCGAGCAGCGGGCGGTCGGCCAGGAGGGCGTACTCGTCCGTGGCGGGCTCCCCCACCGCGACCACCGCGCCCGGGGCGGTGCCCAGCAGCGCGGTGCGGTGCAGCGCCGCCGTGCCGGCGTCGCCCGCGGGGCCGACCACGGCGACCTCGCGCGGGCCGTCGAGCGCCGCCTCGGCGACCGCCAGCCCCCAGCCGATGAACCGCGGCACCCGTCCGGCGAGGGCGCCCACGACGCCCAGCGCCCGTTCGGCGGCCTCGCGGTGGCGGGACGAGCCGGTGTACGCGGCGTACGACAGCAGCGCGCCGGCCGCGGCCGTCCAGCCCGAGGGGGCGGCGTTGTCGGTCGGGTCCTGCGGGCGGCGGATCAGCGTCTCGGCGTCGTCGGCGGTGTCGTAGAGCGTGCCGTCCTCCCCGGTGAAGTGCCGCAGCACGGAGTCGAGCAGGAGCCCGGCGAGGTCCAGCCACACGCCCTCGCCGGTCACCGCGGCGAGCGCGAGGAAGCCCTCCGCGACGTCGGCGTAGTCCTCCAGCACGCCGGCGTTGCCGCCCACCGTGCCGTCCCGCGAGGTCCGGGCGAGCCGGCCGCGGGCGTCCATGTGGACCCGCACCAGCAGGTCCGCGGCCTCGACGGCGGCCGCGACCAGGTCCGGGCGCTCGAAGTACGCGCCGGTCTCGGCGAGCGCGGCGACCGCCAGCCCGTTCCAGGCGGCGACGACCTTGTCGTCGCGGCCTGGGCGGGGCCGTCCCTCCCGCGCGGTGAACAGCCGCCGGCGCACCGATGCGATCCGCCCGGCGTCCACGAAGCCGCCGTCGGCGGGGAGTTGGAGCACGGACGCGCCCTCCTCGAAGGTGCCGTCCTCCGTGACGCCGAAGTACTCGGCGGCCAGCGCCGCGTCCTCCTTGCCGAGGGCCTCCTCCAGCTCCGCCGGCGTCCAGACGTAGAACGCGCCCTCGCCGTGGCCGCCGCCCGGCTTGTCGCTGTCCGCGTCGAGCGCGGAGGCGAACCCGCCCTCGTGGGTGCGCAGCTCCCGGACGAGGAAGTCCGCGGTCTCCAGGGCGACCCGGCGGGCCAGGTCGGAGCCGGTGGCGCGCCACAGGTGGGCGTAGAGCCGGCAGAGCAGGGCGTTGTCGTAGAGCATCTTCTCGAAGTGCGGCACGACCCACTTGCGGTCCACGGAGTAGCGCGCGAAGCCGCCGCCGAGCTGGTCGTAGATGCCGCCGCGGGCCATCGCTTCACAGGTGTCCCGCGCCATCTGCAGGGCGCCCTCGGAGCCGGTGCGGGCGTGGTGCCGCAGCAGGAACTCCAGGGCCATCGACGGCGGGAACTTCGGCGCGCCGCCGAACCCGCCGTACGAGGGGTCGTAGTCCCGGGTGAGCCCCAGCAGTGCCGCCGCGAGCTGCTCCTCCCCAGGGGCGGCCGTCCCGCCGAGGGTGAGCGAACGTCCGCCCAGGTCCTTCACGATGCTCGCCGCGACCGCCCCGACCTCCTCGCGCCGCTCGCGCCAGGCGGCCTCCACGCCCTCCAGCACCTGCCGGAACGAGGGCATGCCGTGCCGCGGGGCGGGCGGGAAGTAGGTGCCGAAGTAGAACGGCTCGCCCCCGGGCGTCAGGAAGACCGTCATCGGCCAGCCGCCCTGCCCGGTCGCCGCCTGCACGGCCTCCATGTAGACGGCGTCAACGTCGGGGCGTTCCTCGCGGTCGACCTTCACCGGCACGAAGTGCTCGTTGAGGTACGCGGCGGTCGCCTCGTCCTCGAACGACTCCCTGGCCATGACGTGGCACCAGTGGCAGCTGCTGTACCCCACGCTGAGCAGCACCGGCACCCCGCGGTCCCGGGCCTCCGCGAAGGCCCCCTCGCCCCACGGCCACCAGTGCACCGGGTTGTCGGCGTGCTGCAGCAGGTACGGGGACGTGGAACCGCTCAGTCGATTGACCATGCCCCCAGCCTCACACATCGCGCCGCCCGGCGTCCCGTCCCCGCGCGGCGAGCCCGGTTGCCCGCGGCAACGGACGTTGTCCGCAGCCGTTCGTGCTGATGGAATCGACCGGCGGACGGTGCTGCGAGAGGGGCCGACATGCTGGAGACGGTGGGTCTCACGGCCGCCGAGGCCGAGGTGTACCGGCTGCTGCTCGTCACCGAGTCGGCGTCCGCAGAGGAGATCTGCGGACGTACCGACCTCGGCCCCCCGGCGGTCGTACGGCTGCTGCTCGCGCTGGAGGCCAAGGGACTGGCGTACGCGCTGGAGGAGAGCCCCGGCGCGTACGCGGTCATCCCGCCGGAGGTCGCCCTGGTACCCCGGCTGCAGCGCCACGCGGAGGCACTGGAGCAGGACCGGGCGGTGGTGCTCGGGCTGGTGGAGACCTACCGCCGCAGCGCGCGCTCCTGGGGAGCGGGGGAGGCGATCGAGGTCATCAGCGGCGCGGCGGCGCTGCGGCAGCGTCTGCGGCAGCTCCAGGACGGCGTCCGCCACGAGATGCTGTGGTTCTGCAAGGCCCGCCACGTGGCGATGCCCGCGGGGAGCAACCGCGAGGAGTACGACGCGCTGGGCCGGGGCGTGCTGTACCGGGTCCTGTACGAGCAGGCCTACTTCGACGACCCCGGTGCGGTGGACAACGTCGTCAAGGGGGTGCGCGCCGGCGAGGTCGCCCGGGCGGTGCCCAGGCTGCCCCTGCGAATGGCGGTGGCCGACCGGTCGCTGGCCGTCCTGCCGCTGTCCTCCGCCGGTACGCCGGCCGGTCCGCGGGAGCTCAAGACGGCGCTGGTGCGCGAGAGCAGCCTGCTGGAGGCGCTGATCGACCTGTTCCAGCACTACTGGGAGGTCGGCGCACCGCTGCGGGTGACCGAGGAGGGGCAGATCGGCGGTGCGGGCCCGGAGGATCCGGCGGCGCCGGTCGCGGAGGACCGGCACCTGCTCTCCCTGATGGTCGCCGGCATGACCGACGAGGCGATCGCCGGGCAGTTGCGCGTGAGCAAGCGCACCGTCCAGCGGCGCATCCAGGGGCTGATGAGCCTCGCGGGCGTCGCCACCCGCATGCAACTGGGCTGGCACGCGGCCCGCCGCAACTGGCTCTGAGCCGACGGCGGTACGGGGCCCGCCGGACGGATCCGGCGGGCCCTGCCGTGCCGTTCGGCGGCTACTTGAGCAGGTAGGCCTTGATCACGGTCTGCTTGAAGGAGTTGCCCGCCGCGTCCTTGACGTAGGTGCGGAGGCTGACCGAACCGCCCGAGGAGCGGCGCGGGTGGTCCACGGTCACGGTGCGCTTCGTCCCGGAGCCCTTGACCTTGGCGGTGTGCCAGGTCCTGCCCTCGTCGTAGGAGACCTCGACGGTGAAGGTGCGGACGGGCGACTCGGCGGCACCGACCGGACGCTGGACCAGGGCCGGGATGTCGAAGCGGCGTCCGGCCTCGGCCCGGTTCCACTCGTCCAGCCGGGGCGACATGAGCACGGCCATCATCGGCAGTGCCTGCCGGGTCGCCGTCGTCTGCGACCGGAACCGCCACTCGGACTTCAGGCGCGTGGAGATGGTGCTGGGGACGAGGTCGCGCTCCTGCGCGAACGTCGCGACGTAGTCGGCGGGGGTGACGTCGGCCGGCACCGTGGCGAACCCGCGGTTGGTCGAGACGACTTCACCGTTGCGTCGCAGCTCCCACTCGGGCCGGCTGCTGGACGTCGTCCCGGCCACCACGTCGAGGTTCCCGTTGGCGGCGTCCTGGATCGCGAACGTCATGGCGTCGCCCTCACGGGAGGTGATCATCACCTCGGGCGAGAAGCCCGAGCCCTGGACGCCCTGGTTCCAGCGCTCCTCGAAGCTTCCGGCCTTGTAGCTGTGCAGGCGGCTGAGGAAGCTCTGCCCGTGGGCGTCCGGCCTGGTGAAGAAGTTCTGCTCGAAGACGCTCTGCCAGCGCAGGTCCTCGGACGGCGAGAAGTAGTCCACCCGCCGGTTCGGGAGCGGGAGTCCGTCCATCCCGTGGACCCAGCGGAGCTTGCCGAGGGTCAGCCACACACTGCGGTACGCGGTGGTGTCCGGCGCGGTGGCGGCGAGGGTGCTGTTCACCGTGGCCAGCTGCGACGCACGGGGGCGGTAGCCGGGATCGGCCGGGATCGCCCCGCGCACCGGCCGGGTGAGGTAGTAGACCGAGGAGGGGTTCCCGTCGGCGCCCGCGGGATCGACCCAGATGGTGCTGACCAGGTAGGTGAACGCCGAGTCCTCGGACGTCGCCGTCGGGACGGCGTACACGTTCGTGATGCGGTCGCCGCCGATCGCGTCGTTCACGGGGACGGAGAACAGGTTGCCGTCCAGGGCGATGGTGCCGACCTCGGCGTACGTGATGCGGGCCGAGCGGCTCGGGGCCGAGACCGTGACGGGCTTGGCCCTCCGGGCGTCGATGGCGACGTCCCGGTCGGCGCTCATCACGACCTCCGGCGCGCCCACCACGGTGGCCTCGGTGTACTCCGCGTCGAAGAGGAAGCCGTTCACGGAGTAGGTCCTGCCGTCGCGCGGCACCCTCAGCTCGGTGCCGGACGTGCCGTGCAGCTCCACCTCGCGGACCTCGCCGTCGGCCGCGGTGACGAGCAGGTAGGCGTGGGCGGGGGCCTTGCCCGCGCGGTCCTTCACGGTGAGGCGGAGGCTGTGCGAGGGCTGCTCGACGTCCATGCCGACCGGGACGCGCACCGAGACGGCCCGGTCGGCGGTGGCCGCGATGACCGCGCCGCTGTACGCCGCGTACGTCGTGGCGGTCTCCGGGGTCGCGGTGACGGTGACGTCGGCGGTGCCGTGGGCGGGCACGGTGACCTGGTCGGCGCCGAGCCGGAACAGGCCCTGCGGCGCGGGCGTGCCCGCGCCGTGGGAGACGTTGAGCGACAGGCCGAGGGTGACCGGCGCGCTGCCCGGGTTGCGGTAGGTGATCGTCTTCTTCACCGGCGGCCGCGGGCCGTCGGTCCAGCGGATCTGCCCGAAGTCCACTGCGGTGGTCCCGGCGGTGACCTGCTGGCCGACCGCGCGGGCGACGTCGACCCGGCCCGCGCCCTGGAAGTAGGCGCCGCGCTCCTTGCCGGCCGCCGTCGACTGCATCAGCTGGCGCTTGACCTGCTCGGGCGTCCAGTCGGGGTGCTGCTGGAAGAGGATGGCGGCGGCACCGGCGACGTGCGGGGTCGCCATCGAGGTGCCGTCCATCGCGGTGTAGCCGTCCTCGGCGGTCGTTCCGCCCGCGCGGGCGGCGACGACGCCGACGCCGGGGGCGACGAGGTCGGGCTTGAGGCCGAAGTCGCCCACCCGCGGGCCGATCGAGCTGAAGTGGGCGAGCTCGTCGTCGAGGTCGGTGGCGCCGACGGCGAGCGCGCGGTCGGCGGAGGCGGGGGAACCGACCTTGCCGGGACCGCTGTTGCCGGCCGCGGCCACGACCAGGACGCCGTGGTCACGGGTGACGCTCTCGACCATGGCCTCGAGGGCGTCGGTCTCCGGGGTGTCGGTGTCGCCCAGGCTGAGGCTGATCACCTTGGCGCCGCGCTCGGCGGCCCAGGCCATGCCTTCGAGGACGTCGGAGTCGTCGCAGGAGCCGCCCGCGTTGCAGACCTTGCCCGACAGGATCCGCGCACCGGGCGCGACACCCTTGAACCGGCCGCCGGAGGCCGCGCCGGAACCGGCGACGGTCGAGGTGACGTGGGTGCCGTGGCCGTTCAGGTCCTCGGTGCCGGCCTCGGTGGTGAAGTTGGCGGACTCCTCGATGAGGCCCCCCAGGTCCGGGTGGTTCGGGTCGTACCCGGTGTCGAGCACCGCGACCTTGACGCCGTCGCCCCGGTAACCCTTCGCCCAGGCCTGGGGTGCCCCGATGTGCGGCACCGTCCGGTCGAGCTGGACCTTGGAGCGGCCGTCGAGCCAGACCCGGCGGATGCCCGCGCCGAAGGACGTGGCGCCCGCCTCGGCGGGGGCGATGTCCTTCCAGAACTCCGCGGCACCCGCACGGTCCTGGCCGAGGGTCGCGAAGGAGGTCCCGGCGATGGTGCGGACCCCGTCGGCACCGGCCGCGGTGAGGCGGCGTCCGGCGGTGCCCGCGTCACCCGCGTACTCGACGATGAGCGGCAGCCTCGACCGCTCGGCGTACTTCCCCCTGGCCAGGGCCGAGACGTTGAACAGCGCCTTGTCGAGGCGGTCAGCCGCGAGCAGGGGCAGCGCGTCGGCGGGTATGACCGACCAGTCGCCGCCGTTCTGGCGCTTGACGAAGGTGATGTGCTCCCGGCCCGCGGCCGGTTGGACCGAGACGCTCTGCCCGCCCGACGGGGCCGTCTCCAGCGTGACGCGGTCGCCGGTGATCAGGGTGACCTGGTGGCGGGAGGATCCGGTGGACCCGGCCGCCTCGCCCTGCACGGCCGCGTCGGCCCGCTCGGTGCCCTGGGCGGCGCCGGGGGTGGCGGTCAGACCCGCCAGCAGCGCGGCGAGGGCAGCGGCCGCCACATACTGCGGCCGAGGGGTTCCGGCCCTCGGTCGCCACCTGTAGTTCATCTGTCTCATGGGGCGACAGCGTGGCCCCGCCACCGGCGGCGGTCAGCACTTTCACCTGTCGGTCAGAGGACAAGTCACCTTTGCGCCATGACGCATGAGCGGCAAAGACGCCCAAAAGGCGTTCCTGCCGCCGCCCGGGGCGGGACGTCCGGGCGCGTCCGGGCGTGTCCGCCCGCGCACGCGGTGTCGCGATGTGACGTGTTCGGCAGGACACTTGGGGACGGGCGGCTACCGAGGGGGCCATGGGTGACGAAGCAGACGCCGCGACGGCAGACGCAACTGAGCACGTCCGACCGGGCCGAGGTGTTACGGCTGCTGGAACGCGCCGTCGCCGGTGAGCCGCAGGGCGGGCGCTCCGGCGAGGCGGAGGAGGCGCTGCGGCAGGCCCGGGCGGCGGTCGACGAGATAGCGGCCGCGGCGGCGGACGAGTACGGGGTGTACACCGCCGCGCTGGCGGCGGAACGCTCGGGCCGCCGGTCGTCGCTGGTCACCCCCGCGCTGGTGACCGCGGTCGCCGCCGTCGCGGCATGCGTGGCGGACCTCGGCTGGGGCACGCCGACCTCCACCGCGCTGGGCGTCGGCGGCGTGGTGGCGGTCACCGGCGCTGCGGTGACGGCCGCGCTGGCGACGGGCGGTGGCGGCACCCGGCCGCAGGACCTGCGGCAGGTCTGGCTGGAGGCCGTGGAACAGCGCGGTGTACGGCCGTTCCTGGAACGCCGGCGCGCCGCGCCGGCCCCCGCGAAGGTGCCGGCGCAGCGCCGCACCGACCGCAGCGCCGCCGCGCGGGGGCGCAGCGTCCTGGAGCAGTCCTTCGCCCAGCTTCCCGCCACCGAGGGGCCGTTCGCCGGCCGCCGGGACCCGCTGCGGCAGATCGCCCAGTGGGTGCACCAGGCGCGGGTCTCCCCGGCCTCGGAGCCCGTCGTGGTCGTCCTGCACGGCCAGGCCGGTTCCGGGCGCACCACGCTCGCCGTGCGCGCCGCCCAGCAGCTCAAGGACCAGTTCCGCGGCGCCTGCGTCGTCGACCTGCGCGGCGCCGCGCCCGGGGAGCGCCCGCTGCCCGTACGGGACGCGCTGCTGCACCTGCTCAACCGGCTCGGGGCGCCCCGCGAGCAACTCCTGTTCCGCGAGCGCACCTCCCAGGAACAGCATCTGCGGCGCCTGGCCGACCAGTACCAGAAGCACCTCACCGACGTGCCGGTCGTCATCGTCCTCGACGACGCCGCCGGACCCGAGCAGATCCGCGCCCTGGTCCCGGAGCGCTCCGACAGCCTCGTCCTGGTCACGTCGGCCGAACCGCTCTCCCTCGACGTACCGGCGGCCCGCGTCTACGCCCTGCCGGTCGACCCGCTCGGGGCTGAGGCGTCACGGGAGCTGCTGGCCGGCCTGTCGTCCGGCGCCCTCACGACGGCGGACGGCGCCGGTGCCGCCGACGCCGTACGGCGGCTGTGCGGCGGGCTGCCGCTGGCGCTGCGCATCGCGGGCAGTTCGCTGCCCGACCGGGGCGCGGAGCGGCTGGCCGCCGACCTGGCGGCGTACGGCCCGGTGGGCCCGGTCGACCGGGCGCTGGCGCTGCGTTACCACGACCAGCCCGAGCCGGCCCGCCGGCTGCTGCGGCGGCTGGCGCTCGCCGGGCGGACGAGCCTCGGCGCGGCGGCCGCCGCGGCCCTGCTGGGGGCGGAGGAGCAGGAGGCGGCCCGGCGGCTGGGCGAACTGGCCTCGGCCGGTCTCATCGAGCACGTGCGCGGCAGCCGCTACCGGCTGCACGACCTCGTACGGCGCTTCGCGCACGCGCGCCTGCTGGACGAGGAGGACCCGGCCGAGCGGGCGGCCGCCCAGGAGCGCCTGATCCGCAGCTACGCCGAGCTGGCGGACGCGGTCATCCGGCTCGTCGACGGCCGGACCTCGACCCGCGCCGACCGTTTCGGGCCGCAGGGCTTCCCCTCCCTGGACCAGGCGCTGCGCTGGCTGGACGAGGAGTCGAGCTTCATCACCGCGGCGCTGCGGCACTCCGACGGAGTCGACCAGCGGGTGGTGCAGCACCTGCTCGGCGCGCTGTGCGACTACTGCCTGCTCCGCGGCGACCTGTACCGGCTGGGCGAGATCAGCGAACTGGCCCAGGCGCACCAGCGGGAGGCCGACCAGTCGGTGCTGGTCCGCTCGGTGCAGTGGCGCACCGGCATCGCCGCGCGGCAGCTCGGCGAGCTGGACAAGGCCCGCTCCACGCTGTCGTCGGTGGTCGACCTGTACTTCGAGGCGCAACACCCGGCGGGCGCCGCCCGCGCCCTGTGCAGCCTGGGCATCACGCTGCACCAGCAGGGCGGCCTGCGCGAGGCGGAGGCCAAGTTGCGGGAGGCCCTGGAACTGCAGGCCGGCGACGAGCTGCGGGCCGACCGGGCCTGGACGCAGCACGCGCTGGCCGCGGTGCTGCGCGACGCCGGCCGGCTGGCGGAGGCGCACGGACTGCTGGCCGAGTCGCTGGCGCTGCACCGGGAGAGCGAGAGCGTGCACGGCGAGGCCTGGGCCCACCTGCAGCTGGGGCAGCTGCTGCTGCGGCTCGGCGACGCCGGGCGCGGCGAGACCGAGCTGCGTACCGCGGGCGAGTGCTACGCCGCGACCCGCGACCCCCGCGGTGAGGCCTGGACCGTCACCCAGCTCGGCCGTGCCCGCCTGCTGCGCGGGGACGCAGGCGCCGCCCAGCACCTGCTGGGCGACGCCCTGGCCCGCCACCGCGCGAACGAGGACGCCCGCGGCGAGGCGTGGTCGCTGTACTACCTCGGCCAGGCGCTGGAGGAGGGCGGCGAACTGGACGCGGCCCTGCGGGCCCTGGAGCGCTCCCGCACCATGTTCAGCCGGATGCGGGACGTCTACGGGCTGGCCTGCGCCCGCCACCACTCCGGCCGGGTCACTCGTGACCAGCGGGCGGCGCTCACCGGCAACCTGCGCAACAGCGGTTTCGCCCGCCAGCTCCTGCAGGACGCCCGCGCCGACTTCCACCGCGTGGGGGTGCCGCACGGCGAGGGCTGGTCCTGTGTGGAGCTCGCCGTCGTCGACGCCGGCAACGGGCGGGTCCCTGCGGCCCTGGAGCTGGTGCGGGAGGCGGAGCGGCTCTTCGCCGGCCTGGACGACAGGCGCGGCCTGGCGTGGGCGCGCTTCCTGCAGTGCACGCTGCTGCCGCTGCTCTCGCGCGAGGGCGCCGCCGAGGCCCGCGGGCGGCTCGCCCGGCTGACGGACGACCCGTACGAGGGCCGCGACCTGGACCTGCAGGAGTACGCGGAGGCCTACGCCCTGCTGCTGGAGCGCGGCGTGGAGCCGGGCACGCCGTGGGAGGCCTGGCGGCTGGGCATGGTGCCGTCGCGGGGCGCCCGCATGGTGATGGCCGTGCCGGTGGACCGGGCGGTGGAGGGCTGAGGGCCCGGCCCAGCGTGTCACCCGCTCCGGGACGTCCCACGGGCGACAATCGCGACGGGGACCGACCGCGAGAGGACGAACCATGGACCGGCTGCCCGCTGCGCTCCAGCCCATCCGCGACCGGGAGCAGGCGCTGCCGCGCGAGGCCAGCATCTACCACGAGAGTCCGGTGCGGCACACGATCACCTTCGCCTGGCAGGCGCCGGAGGGCGTCGACGACGGCCTCGCCGTGATCATCTCCAGCGGGGCGCTCCCCGTACCGGCCGTCGGCGGGCACGTCGCCGTGCACGACCACGACGTGCGGGTGGTCGCGGTGCGGACCTCGTACACCCGCTCCGACGACGAGGGCGTCCCGCTGCTCTTCACACGGGTCACCGTCGCCGCGCCGGAGTGAGCGAGCCGCGACACCCCCTCCCGTGCCGGGAGGGGGTGTCCGGCGTGCCTCAGCCCTTGCTGCCGGGGCCCTCGGCGCCGGAGGCGGCGGAGGCGGCCGAGGCCTTGGCCGGCTCCGCGGCCTGCCCGGCCTGCTCCGGCTGCTCCTCGAAGTCGATCTTCTTGAACTGCTTGTTCATGTTCTTCATCAGCCACCACAGGGAGAGGCCGATGAGGGCGAAGATGACGAAGCCGAGGAGGCCGGGCGTCACCTTGTTCTCGTCCAGGTCCTTGACGGCGAGGGGGACGAGCTGGGCTGCGGCCGTGCCGAATGTCGCGTTCACGCGCTCAATTCTCCCGGATGCCCGCGAAGAGGTCGTCCTCGGGGAGGGAGGTGTCCACCCGGGACTTCGCGAGCTCGTAGTCCTCGGTGGGCCAGATCTCCTTCTGGAGCTCCATCGGGACGTGGAACCAGGCGCCGTCGGGGTCGATCTGGGTGGCGTGGGCGAGCAGCGCCTTGTCACGGATCTCGAAGAAGTCCGCGCACGGCACGTGCGTGGTGATGTTGCGTTCCGGCCGGTCGGCGGTCTGCCAGCGCTCCAGCCACTCCCCGTACGGGGACTCCAGGCCGCGGGCGAGCAGGGCCTCGTGCAGGGCGACGGTGCGCTGCCGGTTGAAGCCCTGGTTGTAGTAGAGCTTCAGCGGCGTCCACGGCTCGCCGGCCTCGGGGTAGCGCTCGGGGTCGCCCGCGGCGTCGAAGGCGACCATCGAGATCTTGTGGGTCATGATGTGGTCGGGGTGCGGGTAGCCGCCGTTCTCGTCGTACGTGGTGATCACGTGCGGGCGGAACTCGCGGATGAGCTTCACCAGGGTGCCCGCGGCCTCGTCCACGTCCTGGAGGGCGAAGCAGCCCTCGGGCAGCGGGGGCAGCGGATCGCCCTCGGGGAGCCCGGAGTCGACGTAGCCGAGCCAGGACTGCTGGACGCCGAGGATCTCGCGCGCCTCGTCCATCTCCTTGGCGCGGACCTCGTGGATGTGCTCCTCGATGTACGTGTCGCCCTGCAGTTTGGGGTTGAGCACGGAACCGCGCTCGCCACCGGTGCAGGTGGCGACCAGGACGTCGACGCCCTCGGAGACGTACCTGGCCATGGTGGCCGCGCCCTTGCTGGACTCGTCGTCGGGGTGTGCGTGCACGGCCATCAGTCGCAGCTGCTCGGTCAAGGTCGGATCCTCAGTCATGGGTCGTAAGTAGCGGCTTCTATAGTGACCGAAGCGAGGGGCTGTTTGATTCCAAGGCGGGATTCCCCGGGCCCCGGGAGGACTGAACGATGAGCGCGGTGCGCGACGGACTGCCCCAGGGACGGTACGGGCGGGAGGCCGAGGCCGACGCGCGTGCGGACCGCAGGCTGCGGCTCGTCGGCTCGGTGCTCGGTGTGGTGCTGCTGCTGTTCGTCGGCTGGATCGGCTGGGACAAGCTCACCGGCACCGAGGTCAGCGCCGAACTGATCAAGTTCCAGGTCGTCTCCGACCAGGAGGTCCAGGTCCACATCGAGGTGCGCAAGGACACAGGGGTCACGGCGGTGTGCACCCTGCGTTCGCTCGCCGAGGACCACGGCGAAGTCGGCCGCAAGGACGTTCGCCTCAATCAGCACACCGGTCGCATCGACACCGTCGTCACCATTCGCACCACCAGTCGCGGCACTACCGCGGAACTGGTCGGCTGCGAGCCCGCCCGATGATCCGACCTGCCCGGTCATTCGCCCCCTGACCTGCGTTTATCGCTTCTTGATGATTTCCCTCTCGCCGATTGTCGGGGGGAATTGTTACGCTCGTGGTTTCGCCCTCCCGCGAAGACGCATCTTTTTGGGTAGGGCGTTCATTTGTAAGCAAGCGAGTTCGAGTACGACGAGGAGCACCTGTGACCCAGACCAGCGAGAACGTCACCTGGCTGACCCAGGAGGCGTACGACCAGCTCAAGGCAGAGCTGGAGCACCTGTCGGGTCCCGCACGCACCGAGATCGTCGCCAAGATCGAGGAAGCCCGTCAGGAAGGCGATCTCAAGGAGAACGCCGGTTACCACGCGGCGCGTGAGGACCAGGGCAAGCTGGAGCTCCGGATCCGCCAGCTGACGCAGCTCCTGCAGCACGCCAAGGTGGGCGAGGCACCGGCGGACAACGGCGTGGTCGCGCCCGGCATGGTCGTGACGATCGCCTTCGACGGCGACCCCGACGACACCCTGACGTTCCTGCTCGGCTCGCGTGAGTACGTCTCCTCCGACCTGGAGACCTACTCGCCGCAGTCGCCGCTCGGCTCGGGCGTGAACGGCAAGAAGATCGGCGAGGACGCGACGTACGAGCTCCCGAACGGCAAGAAGGCCTCGGTGAGGATCATCGAGGCCAAGCCGCACAGCGGCTGACGCCGCCCCCCATACGCGGACGAGCCCCCGGCCGGAAGGCCGGGGGCTCGTCGTGTGCCGCGGGCGTGCGCCCGCGGGCCGGGGTCAGGCGGTCGCCGAGCGGTACTTGCGCACCGCGAGGGTGCGGAAGACCAGGATGATGACGATCGACCACAGCACCGAGGCGAGCACCGGGTGCTGCATCGGCCAGACGTCCGGGGTCTGGTAGTTCGGCGGCAGGTTGCCGAACAGCTCCCGGCAGGCGAGCACGGTGGCGCTGAACGGGTTCCACTCGGCGATGTGCCGCAGCCAGGGGGTCATCTGGTTGGAGTCCACGAAGGCGTTCGAGATGAACGTCAGCGGGAACAGCCAGATCAGACCGCCGGAGGTGGCCGCCTCCGGGGTACGGACGGACAGGCCGATCAGGGCGCCGATCCAGGAGAAGGCGTAACCGAGCAGGAGCAGCAGGCCGAACGCCGCGAGCGCCTTGGGCAGGCCCTCGTGGACGCGCCAGCCGACGAGCACGGCCACGATGGCGAGCACCACGACGGTCAGGGCGGTCTGCACCAGGTCCGCCAGGGTGCGGCCGGTGAGCACCGCACCGCGGGCCATGGGCAGCGACCGGAAGCGGTCGATGAGGCCCTTGTGCATGTCGTCCGCGATGCCCGCGCCGGCGCCCGCGGTGGCGAAGGTCACGGTCTGGGCGAAGATGCCGGCCATCAGGAACTCGCGGTAGAGCGCGGGGCTGGTGGAGCCGCCGACGTTCATGGAGCCGCCGAAGACGTAGCTGAACAGCACCACGAACATGATCGGCTGCACGAGACCGAAGATCACGACCTCGGGGATGCGCAGCATGCGGATCAGGTTGCGCCGGGCGACCACCAGCGAGTCGCGGACGGACTGCACGATCGGGTTGGAGGTGCGCGGCGCGCTGGTGGGGACCGCGTCGGTCACCGTGGTCACTGGGACTCCTCTTCCTTCTCCTCGGCGGCGTGGCCGGTGAGGGACATGAACACGTCGTCGAGCGTGGGCCGGCGCAGACCGATGTCGTCGATCTCGATGCCGCGGGTGTCGAGCTCACGGATGACCTCGGCGAGCAGCTTGGCGCCGCCCGTGACCGGCACGGTGATCCGCCGGGTGTGGTTGTCCACGGCGGTCTCGCCCTTGCCGAAGCCGTTCAGCACCTCGGTGGCGGTCACCAGGTGCTCGCGGTCGTGGACGACGACCTCGACGCGCTCGCCGCCGGTCCGCGCCTTGAGCTCGTCGGAGGTGCCGCGGGCGATGACCTTGCCGTGGTCGATCACGCAGATGTCGTGGGCGAGGTGATCGGCCTCCTCCAGGTACTGCGTGGTGAGCAGCAGTGTGGTGCCGCCGGCGACCAGGTCCTGGATGACCTCCCACAGCGCGAGGCGGTTGCGGGGGTCGAGGCCGGTGGTCGGCTCGTCCATGAACATCACCGGCGGCCTGACGACCAGCGCGGCCGCCAGGTCGAGCCGGCGCCGCATGCCGCCGGAGTAGGTCTTGGCCGTACGGTCGGCCGCCTCGGCGAGGTTGAAGCGCTCGAGCAGCTCCGCCGCACGGGCCTTCGCGTCCCGGGCGCTCATCTGGTAGAGCTGGCCGACCATCTGCAGGTTCTCGCGGCCGGTGAGGTACTCGTCGACCGCCGCGAACTGACCGGACAGGCCGATCTGCCGGCGCACCTCGTTGGGGTGCTTCAGCACGTCTATGCCGGCCACGACGGCCTTGCCGCTGTCGGGCTGCAGCAGGGTGGTCAGGACGCGTACGGCGGTCGTCTTCCCGGCCCCGTTGGGGCCGAGGAGGCCCAGGACGGTCCCCTCAGGGACGTCGAGGTCCACTCCGTCCAGTGCCCGTACGTCACCGAAGGTCTTCACCAGACCTTCGGCATGGATGGCGCCTGGCATGCGATGTCTCCGATTCGGGGCTTGGGGTGCATGGGGACTGTGCGGGCACGCGGCCGCACGGCAGCGCACCACGATGTGTCGCGAGCATCCCAGACGCGATATATCGCGTCAAGCGGATTTATCCGTGCTCCGCCCGCACGCGCCGTCCCGCGCCCACGACACCCTGACTCCACCATGCCGTACACCACTGACAATCCAGAGCGAACGGCCTCAGAGCAGCACGTACCCGGCTGTCCGCAGGGCCGCCGCCACGGCGGCCCGGTGCTCGGGGCCGCGGGTCTCCAGCTGCAGCTCGACCTCCGCCTCGGTCAGCCCCAACCGAGGATCCGTGCGCACGTGCGCGATGTCCAGCACGTTTGCGTCACTCGCCGAAAGGATCTCCAGCAGCGCCGCCAGCGCTCCCGGCCGGTCCGTGAGCCGCAGCCGGAAGGACATGTAGCGCCCGGCGGCCGCCATGCCGTGCCGCAGGGTGCGCTCCATCAGCAGCGGGTCGACGTTGCCGCCGGACAGCACGGCGACGACCGGCCCGTCGAAGGCCTCCGGCCGCGACAGCAGGGCCGCCACCGGACTCGCCCCGGCCGGCTCGACCACCAGCTTCGCCCGCTCCAGGCACAGCAGCAGCGCGCTGGACAGCTCGTCCTCGGTGACCGTGCACACCTCGTCCACCAGGTCCCGGACGATGGCGAACGGCACCTCCCCCGGGCAGCCCACCTTGATCCCGTCCGCCATGGTCGCCACCGCGTCCAGCGCCACCGGCCGCCCCGCCGCCAGCGACGGCGGATAGGCGGCCGCGCCCGCCGCCTGCACGCCGACGACCCGCACCTCGGGACGCACCGCCTTCACCGCCACGGCCACGCCGGCCGCGAGCCCGCCGCCGCCCATCCCCACGACGATCGTGCGCACCTCCGGGCACTGGTCGAGGATCTCCAGGCCCACCGTGCCCTGCCCGGCGACGATGTCCGCGTGGTCGAAGGGATGGATGAAGACCGCGCCCGTCTCCTGCGCGTACTCCTGGGCGGCGCGCAGCGTCTCGTCCACCACGAGCCCGTGCAACCGCACCTCCGCCCCGTAGTCGCGGGTCGCCGCGACCTTCGGCAGCGGGGCGCCGGACGGCATGAAGACGGTGGAGCGCACCCCGAGCAGCGACGCGGCCAGTGCCACGCCCTGCGCGTGGTTGCCGGCGCTCGCCGCGACCACGCCCGCCGCGCGCTCCTCCGGCCGCAGACCCGCGATCCTCACGTAGGCGCCGCGCACCTTGAAGGAGCCCGTGCGCTGCAGGTTCTCGCACTTCAGGTGCACCGGGGCGGCCACCAGACGGGACAGGTACCGGCTGCCCTCCATGGGGGTCACGCGGGCCACACCCGACAGCATCTTGTGCGCGCCGCGCACATCGTCGATGGTGACCGGAGACGGCCGTGCGGCCACCACCGCGCGACTGGTGCGACGTGCCGGACGTGCGGGGCTTTCCATGGTCCCCAGTCTTGCAGCAGCGGCCACCGCCCGGACGGATGGAGCAGTTTTCCGCGGCGGGGTCCCGGGGTGACGCTCTCCGCGTACTCTTCTCCCAACCTTCGCAGGACCGACAGAACGCGAGCTTCCGGCCATGCCCATTCCCCCCTCGGAGATCACGACCGACCTCCTGGAGCGCCTGCAGCACGAGGTGGCGCTCTTCGCCCGCCGCGCGGAACAGACGCGCCTCGGTGGCGTCGGCAAGGCCCGCAACTCCATGGACCGGGCCGCGTACCTGCTGCTCCACCGCCTCGACAACGAAGGCCCGATGGGCGTGAAGGCGCTCGCGGAGGGCATGGGCATCGACTCCTCCACCGTCACGCGCCAGGTCGCCCCGCTCGTGGACAGCGGACTGGTCAAGCGCACCTCCCACCCCGAGGACGGGCGGGCGGTCGTGCTCGCCCTCTCCCCCCGCGGACGTTCCCGCCTGGAGGAGGTCCGCAGCTCGCGGCAGCAGCTCATGGCGGTCGTGACGGAGGACTGGACGCCGCAGGAGCGCGAGTCCTTCACCGACCTCCTCGGCCGGTTCAACGGCGCGCTCGCGCAGTACCACTCCTCCGTCACGCAAGGAGACGAGCAGAACTCTTGACCTGAGGACGCCGTCTGCCGTCCCATGTCGCTGTGGGAGAGCGCCGGGAGGCAGCGGAGCGCCTGCGCGAGGCCGAGTTCGAGGCGTTCGCGGCGGGCGCGGCAGGGCGGTTGCTGCACGTCGCCGTCCTGCTCACGGGGGACCGGGCGGAAGGGACCGAACTGCTGTGCGCCGCCCTGTCGCGCAGCTACGCCGACTGGTTCCGGATGCGCGGCGAGGACCCGTACGCCTGCACCCGCGCCGAGATCGTCCGCCGCTTCGCCCACCGGCCCTGGTGGCGCCGCCCGCGCGGCGGGGTGCTCGGGCCGCTCGACGTGCGGGAGCGGCTGGTGATCGTGCTGCGGCTGTACGAGGGCATCGCCGAGGAACAGGCCGCCGCGCAGCTCGGCATGCCGTCGGAACGGGTGCGGGCGATCACCCTGCGGGCCACCGCGGCCCTGCGCAGCCGACCCGCCCGCGGTGGGGCGGCGCCCCGGGTGCGGGAGGTCGCGTCGTGAGCCCGTACGACCGCAAGCAGGACGAGGTCCGCCGGCTGCTCGACGGGCCTCACCCCGCGGTGCCGGTGGACCTCGCCCCGCGCGCCGCCGAGCGCGGCCGCCGCGTCCTGGCCCGCCGCCGCGTGCTGCACGCCGTCCTGTGGACGCTGCTCGTCGTGGCGGTCGTCGTCGCGCTCGTCCTCGCGGTGCTGTGGTGGCCGGCGGCGGAGCCGCTCGACACGACGCCCGGCAACTGGTGACCGGCTCCGCCGGATGGCCGGGGGTGCCCCTCGCGGCCGGTTGTTGTGTGCGGGTTGTTTGCGCCTGCGGCGGGCATCCCCCAACCGCAACCACAACGGCGCCGCACCCGGCAACGGGGCGCTACGCGCCCAACGCCTGGCGGAGGTCTTCGAGGAGGTCGTCGACGGACTCGATGCCCACCGAGAGCCGCACCAGGTCCGCCGGGACCTCCAGCGCGGAGCCCGCGACCGAGGCGTGCGTCATCCGGCCCGGGTGCTCGATGAGGGACTCGACGCCGCCCAGGGACTCGCCCAGCGTGAACAGCCGCGCCCGGTTGCACACCTCGACGGCCGCCTCCTCGCCGCCCGCGACGCGGAAGGACACCATCCCGCCGAACCGCTTCATCTGCTTGGCCGCGACGTCGTGCCCCGCGTGCTCGGGCAGCCCGGGGTAGAAGACCTGGGTGACCTTCGGGTGCAGCGAGAGCAGTTCCGCGACCCGGGCCGCGTTCTCGCTGTGCCGGTCCATGCGCACCGCGAGCGTCTTGATGCCCCGCATCACCAGCCACGCGTCGAAGGGGCCGGCCACGGCGCCCATCGCGTTCTGGTGGTAGGCCAGTTCCTCGCCGAGCCCGGCGTCGGCCGCGACCAGGGCGCCGCCGACCACGTCCGAGTGCCCGCCCATGTACTTGGTGGTGGAGTGCACGACCACGTCGGCGCCGAGCGCCAGCGGCTGCTGCAGGTAGGGGCTGGCGAAGGTGTTGTCGACGACGAGCCGGGCGTCCGCGCCGCGCGCGATGTCCGCCAGCGCCGCGATGTCGGTGATCCCTAGCAGCGGGTTGCTGGGCGTCTCCACCCAGATCACCTTGGTCTCGGGCCGGAGCGCGGCCCGGACCGCCGCCGGGTCGGAGGTGTCGGCGACCGACCACTGCACGCCCCAGCGCTCGACGACCTTGGCGAAGAGCCGGAAGGTGCCGCCGTACGCGTCGTTGGGGATGACCACGTGGTCGCCGGGCTTCAGGACCGTGCGCAGCAGGCAGTCCTCGGCGGCCAGGCCGGACGCGAACGCCAGGCCGCGGCGGCCGCCTTCGAGCGCCGCGAGGTTCTCCTCCAGCGCGGTGCGCGTGGGGTTGGCGGACCGGCTGTACTCGTAGCCGCCGCGCAGGCCCCCGACCCCGTCCTGCTTGTACGTGGAGACCTGGTAGATCGGCGTGACCACGGCCCCGGTCTGGGCGTCGGCCGGCTGACCCGCGTGGATCGCGAGGGTCTCGAAGTTCTGGTGCTGCTGCTCGCTCATACCGCCGAGCGTAGTGCGAGCCGCGGGCCGGGACGTGCCGGCCGGGCCCGCGTAGGCTTGCTCATCATGGAATTCCTGTGG
Organism: Streptomyces sp. PA03-1a; assembly: GCF_033792805.1. Classification (NCBI taxonomy): domain Bacteria; kingdom Bacillati; phylum Actinomycetota; class Actinomycetes; order Kitasatosporales; family Streptomycetaceae; genus Streptomyces; species Streptomyces sp. PA03-1a. The sequence continues at coordinate 8,254 of NZ_JARAVO010000091.1, read as the reverse complement.
GTGCTGTACGGCGTTCTGCTGATCTCGGCGATCGTGCTGGTGCCCCGCATGCTGCGCGGCCGCGGCGTGCGGGCCGTGGCCGCGGTCGATCCCGCCCGGTACGGCTTCGTGCCCCGGGAGGAGATCGACATCCGGCTGCCGGGTCCGGACGACGAGCTGACGCAGGCACTGACCGTGACCCAGCGCACCCAGGACTGGCGCGCGGTCGCCGCCCTCCTCAAGGGCACCCCGGCCGCGGGCGAGCTGCGCTGGCAGCGGGTCCAGACCCTGGCCGGCGCCGCGGCGGTCGAGCTGACGCAGACCCCCGGCACGGGCGCGGCGTGGCTGCGCACCTGGCGGGTCGAGGACCCGAAGGACGCCGGCGGGGCGGCCGTCCACGCGGCGTTCCTGGTGCAGCGGGCCCGGCGTGAGCCGGCCGGGTCCCCGGACGTGCCGATGATCCTGGAGGAGGCCCGCACGGTCGCCGACGAGGCCGCGCTGCTCGCGCCGGGGGACCCCGTCCCGTACGTCGTCGCGCTCGCCGCGGACGCGGACTTCGCCACGGTCTGGGAGAAGGTCGCCTCCCGCGCCCCGCACCACATGGGCGCCCACCTGGCCGCCCTCGCCCGCCTCCCGGAGGACGCCGCACGCGACTTCGCCGAGCGGGCCGCCTCCTCCGCGCCCGAGGGCAGCCTGCTGCCGGCCCTGCCGCTCTTCGAGGTCTTCGCGCACCTGCCGGACGTCATCCTCGTCCGCAGCTTCTACGAGAGCGACGTCGTCTCCCGTGCCATCGGCGGCGCGCTCTACGCCACCGAGCACGCCTCCCCCTCCGACCCGGTGCTGCCCGTGGTGCGGCACCTGCTGGCGGCCTTCCTGCTGCGCGCGGAGCGCTTCCACGAGGCGGTCGAGCAGTTCCGCGCCGTCGACGGCTACGCGGGCGCGGCCCCCTGGGCCTACGAGGCCGACCCGGCCGCGGCGTACGCCGCCGGCCGGGCGCAGGCGCTCGCGGGGCTGGAGTGGAACTCCGAGCGCGGGCGCACCCGTTGACGCCGCGCCTGCCCTCCCGTGAGGAGGCGATACCGGGCCGCCCCGCCCCGCTCCACACGGTGCCCGACCGCCACACCGTGCTCGGCAGGCCCCTCACCGGCCCCTACCCGGCCGACCTGGAGGTCGCCGACTTCGCGCTGGGCTGCTTCTGGGGCGCCGAGCGCGTCTTCTGGCGGACGCCCGGCGTGTGGACGACGCTCGTCGGCTATGCGGGCGGGTACACGGAGAACCCGACGTACGAGGAGGTCTGCAGCGGCCTCACCGGCCACGCCGAGGTCGTGCGGGTCGTCTTCGACCCGGCGCTGATCTCGTACGGGGAGCTGCTGAAGGTGTTCTGGGAGGCTCACGACCCCACCCAGGGCCACCGCCAGGGCAACGACGTCGGCACCCAGTACCGCTCCGCGGTGTACACCCACTCCCCCGGGCAGCTCGCGACGGCCCTCGCCTCCCGCGAGGCCTACCAGTCCGCCCTGCGCGCCAAGGGGCACGGCACCATCACCACGGCGGTCGTCCCCGCGGGCCCCTTCCACGCCGCCGAGCCGTACCACCAGCAGTACCTGGACAAGAACCCCGGCGGCTACTGCGGCATCGAGGGGACGGGGGTCTCCTGCCCGGTCGGCATCGCGAAGGCCGGTGGCTGAGCCCCTCCCGCCGGTCCCGGCCGGGAAATTCGATTGCCTGCGCCCTGCCGGTACGCGCTAATACGGCGCATGGCCGATATCCAGGGCACGTACGACGACCTGTTCACCGCGGTGCCGGGCGCGCTGGCCGGATTGCTGGACGACGGGGACGCGGGGGGCTCCGTCGCGGTCTTCGTGGACGGCGAGCCGGTGGTGGACGTCTGGGGCGGGTTCGCCGACGCGGACGGCACGGTCCCGTGGCAGCGGGACACGATCACCAACGTCTGGTCCGTCACCAAGACGATGACGGCACTGTGCGCGCTGGTCCTGGCCGACCGCGGCGCGCTCGATCCGGACGCGCCGGTCGCCCGGTACTGGCCGGAGTTCGCCGCGGCGGGCAAGGAGAAGGTGCTGGTCCGGCACCTGCTCGCGCACACCGCGGGCCTGCCCGACTGGGACGGGCCGATCGACGGGCTCTACGACTGGCCGTCCGCCACCGCGCGTCTGGCGGCGCTGGCCCCGCAGTGGGAACCGGGCAGCGCGGCCGGGTACCACTCGCTCACCCAGGGGTACCTCGTGGGCGAGGTCGTACGCCGGGTCACCGGCCGGAGCGTGGGCGGTTTCTTCGCGCAGGAGGTGGCCGGACCGCTGGGCGCCGACTTCCACATCGGACTGCCCGCCGAGCACGACCCCCGAGTGGCGCCCGCCGTCCCGCCGCCGTCCCGGGACGAGGACTACGCCGCGAGCGCGCCCGGCGGCGGCGCGTCGCCCGGCTCCGGCACCGCCGTGCGGCTCCGTGACGGGAACGGCGTGGCGTGGCGTCGCGCGCAGATCCCGGCGGCGAGCGGCTTCGGCAACGCCCGCTCGGTCGCCCTCGTGCAGTCGGTGCTGGCCTGCGGCGGAACGGTGCGCGGGGTGCGGCTGCTGTCGCCGGCGGGCTGCGACCGTGCGCGGGAGGAGCAGTTCAGCGGAGAGGACCGCCGCCTGGGCATGCCGGTCCGCTGGGGGCTGGGCTACGGGCTGTTCGGCAACAGCTTCGGGTGGGGCGGTTGGGGCGGCTCGCTCGTGATGATCGACCCCGAGGCCCGTATGACGGTGGCGTACGTGCCCAACCAGATGCGCGAACCCGCGGACGACACCCGTGGCATGGAACTCGTCATGGCCGCCTACGACGGGGTCCAGGGGCTGCGGGCCTGAGCGCCCGCCCCGCCGTCGTCAGGCGGACGGCGCCGGGCCGCTGCTCGCACGCACGGTGAGTTCGGGGCCGAGGAGGCGGACCTCCTCCGTCGGGCTGCCGCCCAGCTTGGCGATGACGAGTTCGACCGCGTGCCGGCCCATCTGCTGCGCGGGGATGGCGACCGAGGTGAGCTGGGGGGCGGCCTGCGTGGCCACCTGGTCGGGGCAGACGGCGACGACGGAGACGTCCTCGGGCACGGCGCGGCCCTGCTGGCGCAGGAGCGCGAGGAGGGGGGCGATGGCGGACTCGTTCTGGACGACGAGCGCGGTGGTGTCCGGCCGTTCCTCGAAGATGCGGGAGAGGGTGCCCGCGGTGGACTCGTAACTGCCCTCGCAGGGACGGTGGATGAGCCGGAGCCCGCGTGCGGCGGCGCGGGAGCGCAGGCCCTGCAGGGTGCGCTCGGCGAAGCCCGTGTGGCGCCGGTAGACCGCCGCGGCCTCGCCGACGACGGCGACGGAGCGGTGGCCGAGGTCGGCGAGGTGGTCGGCGCAGAGCGCGCCGGTGGCGGCGAAGTCGAGGTCGACGCAGGTGAGTCCGGCGGTGTCGGCGGGCAGGCCGATGAGCACGCCGGGCCGGTTCCCGGCGCGCAGCAGCGGGATGCGCTCGTCCTCCAGCTCGACGTCCATGAGGATCATCGCGTCCGCGAGTCCGCTGGCCGCGACCCGCCGGACCGCGGTGGGGCCCTCCTCGCCGGTGAGCAGGAGTACGTCGTGGCCGTGCTGACGGGCCGTAGTGGCGACGGCTATCGCGATCTCCATCATGACGGGGACGTACATGTCCGTACGGAGCGGCACCATCAGGGCGATGATGTTCGAGCGGCTGCTGGCCAGCGCCCGCGCGCCCGCGTGCGGGTGGTAGCCGAGTTCCTGGATGCTCCGCTCGACCCGCCGGCGCGTGCCCTCGGAGATCGACCGCTTGCCGCTCAGGACGTACGAGACGGTGCTGGCGGAGACCCCGGCGTGGCGGGCTACCTCAGCGAGTGTGGCCATGTCGTTCTCCGTCCCCCCGGGAAGTGTCGAAACCTTTCGAAGCGCTTCGACTCAGACGCTACCGGTGACCTCACATCCCTGTCCAGACAGGTGTCGAAGCGCTTCGACACCATCGGTGGCCGGATCCGGCAATCCGTTCACGAAGTGACTCTTGAGATGTCCGCGACAGACGGTACATACTGCGTCGGCAAGGCGGGGGCTTCGCCGGGGGGAACGCCGTGGGGGAACATCGCGTGCGCGCGCCCGGGGACGAGCGCTCCCGCGTGTCATGACGCAGACACAAGGGGATACGTTGCACCGACGATGGAAGAAGGCGCGCGCGGCAGCGCTCGCCACGGGGGTCGCGGCGGCACTGACCGCCGGCGCCGTCGCACCGGCCTCGGCGGCCGGGCCGGCGGCCACGGGGCCGGCCGGCTCCGCGTCCGCCACGGCGGTCAAGGACCGCGTGTGGATCACGCTGATCACCGGCGACCGGGTCGCCGTGGACTCGCAGGGCAGGCCCGTCGCCCTGAAACGCGCCAAGGGGCGCGAGGACGTACCTGTGCAGATACGCCGGCAGCACGGGCACGTCTACGTCGTCCCGCAGGACGCGGTGCAGCTGATCGCGAAGGGCCGGGTCGACCGCCGGCTCTTCGACGTGACCACGCTGAGCCGGGCCGAGTACCGCAGGGCGGCCCAGCGCCGCGGCCTCGGACTGATCGTCACCTACCGGGGCAGCCGCCCCGAGGCGCGGGCCGAACTGCACCGGGCCGAGGGCGCCGAGGTGACCCACACCTTCGCGGCGCTCGGCGGCGAGTCCGTCACCGCGCCCGAGGACGCCGCGGCCGGCGTCTGGACGGCGCTGACCGACGACGCGCCGGGCTCCCCGTACGCCACCGCCGAGTCCGGCCTGCGCACGGTCTGGCTGAACGCGATCCAGAAGGCCGCGGCCGAACCGAGCTGGAACACCCGGCAGATCCACGCGCCGGAGGCCTGGGACGCGGGATACGACGGAACCGGCGTCACGATCGCGGTGCTGGACACCGGCGTCGACAAGAGCCACCCGGACCTGACCAGCCGGGTCGTCGCCGAGAAGAACTTCTCCACCGCCGACAACCTGCTCGACCACTTCGGCCACGGCACCCACGTCGCCTCCATCGCCGCCGGCACCGGCGAGAAGTCGGCCGGTGCCTACAAGGGCGTGGCGTCGGGCGCGCGGATCATCAGCGGCAAGGTGCTGGACGACGACGGCTTCGGGGACGACGCCGGGATCATCGCGGGCCTGGAGTGGGCCGCCGACTCCGGGGCCAAGGTGGCCAACCTGAGCCTCGGCGGGGGCGACACCCCGGGGGTCGACCCGATCGAGGAGACGGTCAACCGCCTGTCCGCGGACACCGGCACGCTGTTCGTCATCGCCGCGGGCAACGAGGGCGACGGCGCCTCGACCGTCGGCTCCCCCGGCAGCGCGGACGCCGCGCTGACCGTCGGCGCGGTCGACGAGGACTCCAAGCTCGCCGGCTTCTCCTCGCGCGGCCCGCGCGTGGGCGACGGCGCGGTCAAGCCCGACGTCACCGCCCCCGGCGTGGACATCACCGCGGCCGCGGCCAAGGGCAGCGTCATCGACACCGACCCCGAGGTCCCGCACACCGCGGACGGGAACTACCTGACCATCTCCGGTACTTCGATGGCCACCCCGCACGTGGCGGGCGCCGCGGCGATCCTCGCCCAGGAGCACCCGGACTGGACGGGCCGGCAGATCAAGGCCGCGCTCACCGGCTCCACGACGGACGGCGGCTACACCGCCTTCCAGCAGGGTTCCGGCCAGATCGACCTGGCCCGGGCGATCCACCAGGAGGTGGTCGCCGACCCGGTCTCGCTGGGCTTCGGCGTCGCCCGGTGGCCGCACACCGACGACGTGAAGCAGTCCAGGACGATCACCTACCGCAACTCCGGTGACTTTGACGTCACCTTGGACCTGTCGGTCACCGGCAAGGACCCCGACGGCACCGCGGCGCCGGCCGGGTTCTTCACCCTCGACAAGCAGCAGGTGACCGTGCCGGCCGACGGTACCGCGGAGGCGACGCTGACCGCCGACACCACCCTCGGCACCGCCGACGGCGCCTACAGCGCGGCCGTGGTCGCGCGCGACGGCACGCGGTCGGTGCGCACCGCCGCGGGCGTGGTGCGCGAGGCCGAGTCGTACGACCTGCGGATCACCAACCTGGACCGCGACGGACGGCCGGCGGCGGCCTACGACACGCTCGTCGTCGGACTGGACGGCGACGCGTTCGAGGAGGTCACCAACGACAGCGGCAGCACGGCGCTGCGCCTGCCCAAGGGCAGCTACGCCGTGGACAGCCTCATCGTGAAGCTCGCGGCCGACGGCAGGACGTTCAAGAGCGCGAACTGGGTGAGCCGCCCGCTGGTCGAGCTCAGCAGGGACACCGAGGTGACGCTCGACGCGAGCAAGGCCAAGCCGTTCGCGTTCACGCTGCCGGACCGGGCCGCACGGCAGTCGGACCTGATGGTCGGCTACAACCTGAACCACGGCGCCGCCGGCACCGGCCTCAGCTTCAACACCGGCACGCTGCGGGACTTCCGCACCGCGCACTCCGGTCCCGCGCTGACCGCCGCCGAGTACCAGGCGACCGTCGCCGGCCTGTTCGAGCACGGCTCGAAGGTCTACACGGTGGCGTACGGCCGCACGAAGTCGTTCTACACGGGCTACACCAAGGCCGTGCGGAGCACCGACCTGGCGAAGATCACCACCACCGGCGGCTCCTCGCTGAAGCGCAAGCTCGGCGCGGTCTTCACCACCCCGTTCGTGAACGCGGCCATGGTGACGCCGAGCGGCTTCCTCACCGGGCTGCCGTTCACCAGGACCGTGTACGTCAACGGCTCCGGCGTCACCTGGGCCCAGGACTTCCTGCAGACCGACTCCTCCGGCGAGGTCCCCGAGGGCTACTACGAGGCCCCGGCCCGGTCCTTCACCAAGGGCAGGAGCTACAGCCGCAGCTTCAACGTCGGCGTCTTCGGTCCGAAGCTGGACAAGTACTCCGGCATCGTGCGCTCCGGTGACGAGATCTGGGGCACCGTCGGCCTGTTCACCGACGGCCAGGGCCACAGCGGCTTCGCGTCGTACGACAAGGCCACCACGACCCTCTACCGCAACGGGACGAAGGTCGGGAGCCACGACGGCGCGCTCGACGACGGCGCCTCCTTCACCGTCGACGGCGGCAAGGCCCGCTACCGGCTGACCACCTCGGTGACCCGCGCCACGACCGCGGCGGTCAGCACCCGCGTCACCGCGTCCTGGACGTTCTCCTCCCAGCACGTCGGCGGCGACGTCCCGGCCACGCAGCCGGTCTCCGTGGTGCGCTTCACCCCGTCCCTGTCCGCCACGAGCACCTCCAAGGCGAAGGCCACGGTCAAGGTGCCGGTGACGGTCCAGGGTGCGGCCGCGGGCCGCACCCTGAAGTCGCTGAAGGTGTACGTCTCCACCGACGGCGGGGCGCACTGGTCGAAGCTGACGGTCAAGGGCGGCAAGGTGACGCTGAAGAACCCCAAGGCGGGCAAGGGCGTCTCCTTCAAGGCCCTGGTCAGCGACAAGAAGGGCAACACCCTGTCCCAGGTGATCTACAACGCGTACCTCGCGAAGTAGCACGGACAGACGGGTATCGGGGCGGCCCGCCCGGAACGAGGTCTCCGTTCCGGGCGGGCCGCCCGCCTGCGCACGCTGCCGGCCGCCGCTCGGTGCGACCGACCGGCTCCCCACGCCCCGGACGGGCGGGATAGGAAGCGGACCATGAATGCCACGCTCGGTGCGATGATCACCGCCGTCGTCGGAGTGCTCGGCACCCTGTTCGCGCCCGTGCTCGCCCAGCGGGGCACCGACCGGCGCCGCCTGGCGGAGGCCGCCGAGGCGGAACGGCTGCGCCGGTTCGAGGAACGGCGGGCGGCGTACACGGCGGTGAACCGGGCCTCGCGGCAGTTCCACACGCTGCTGAAGGACGCCCTGCACCGGATCAGGGACGGCGTCTACTCCGCCGAGGAGCGGGACCGGGTCGAGGAGTCCCGCCGGGAGTACCGGGACCGGTACGCCGAGGCGCAGATGATCGTCCCGGAGCGCGTCCTGGAGGCTTCGCGGGACGTCAACCGCGTCCTGGCGGCGGCGGACGCCGCGGCCAAGCGGCTCGACCGCGGCCTCGCCCGGGACGGCGAGAGCCCGCAGGGCGCGCTGGAGGACCTGAAGGAGGCCGAACCGCTGCTGCGGACGCTGCAGCGGTTGATGCGCGAGGACTTGGGCGTCACGGACTGAAACACCGCTCGGCCCCCGGCGACGCGCCGGGGGCCGAGCGGTGTTTCAGTCCGTGACGCCCAAGTCCTCGCGCATCAACCGCTGC
>NZ_JARAVO010000090.1:0-34077 GCF_033792805.1 Streptomyces sp. PA03-1a | reverse complement strand
TCGTGTGTTTTGCTTTTTTTTTTAAAAGGCTGAGCAGGCAGGCGACCCAGACGCGGGATGTGGGGGGCCGGCTCAGCCCCTAGCAGGCAGGGTCCCCCCCGACCTGCCGCTGCGGGAGGGCCGGCTGTACGAGGCCCTGCGCGCCGGCCGCTTCGTGCTCGTCGCCCCCGAGGGCGCGGCGGCCGGACCCGCCGACGCGCGCGCCGTCCACGTCACCCGTACGGACGGTGGCCGCACCACGCTGCTCGTACGCCCCGACGGCTACGTCGCCTGGGCCGCCGACGGCGCCGCCGGCGGCGACCACGACGCCGCCCTCACCGCGTGGGCCGGGGAGGCAGGGCACATGACCCGGCCGACCGCGGGCATCCGCAGCTGACGGCCGCCGGGCACGGTACGGGCGGCCGAGTTCAGCGGCGGGGAGCCGGTGTTCCTTCCGTGGTTCACCCGGCGGACCGCCCTGAGAGCGCTCGGCACCACCGCGCCTATGCTGCAAGCGTAGGCGGGCACTTGCCCCTCCCGACCTCCCGACCTCCCGACCGGCGAAAGGCAGCACGACCATGAGCCCCCGTACCGCAGTCGTGACCGGCGCGAGCAGCGGCATCGGTGCCGCCACCGCCCGCAGGCTGGCCGAAGCCGGCTACCACGTCGTGCTCACCGCCCGCCGCGCAGACCGCCTGGAGGCGCTCGCCAAGGAGATCACCGCCGCGGGCCACTCGGCCGCCGCCGTGGCCCTCGACGTCACCGACCGCGGCGCCGTCGACGCGCTCGCCGCCTCGCTGGACCGGGTGGACGTCCTGTTCGCCAACGCCGGCGGTGCCCTCGGCGCGGACCCGGTCGCCACCGCCGACCCCGAGGAGTGGCGCACGATGTACGAGGTCAACGTCCTCGGCGTGCTCCACACCGTCCAGGCGTTCCTGCCCGGGCTGATCGCCTCCGGCGACGGGACCGTGGTCGTGCTCTCCTCCACCGCCGCCTTCACCCCGTACGAGGGCGGCGGCGGCTACGTCGCGGCCAAGCACGGCACCCACGCGCTCGCCGGCACGCTCCGCCTGGAGCTGCTCGGTGAGCCGGTCCGCGTGATCGAGATCGCCCCCGGCATGGTCAAGAGCGAGGGCTTCGCGCTCACCCGCTTCCACGGCGACGAGGAGAAGGCCGCCGCCGTCTACGCGGGGGTGGCCGAGCCCCTCACCTCCGAGGACATCGCCGACACGGTCACCTGGGCGGTCACCCGCCCGTCCCACGTCAACGTCGACCTGCTGGTCGTCCGCCCCCGTGCCCAGGCCGCCCAGCACCGGGTGCACCGGGAGCCGTAACCGCCCGGCGGGGGCGTCACCGCTGCACCCACCGTCGCCGTGGGACCGGCGGGTCCGGCGGCCGCGCACGGCCCCGGACCCACCCGCCCGGGCTCAACCCTTGACGCAGACGACCTGCTTGAGCTTCGCGACGACCTCCACGAGGTCCCGCTGCTGCTCGATCACCTTCTCGATCGGCTTGTACGCGCCCGGGATCTCGTCCACCACGCCCGAGTCCTTGCGGCACTCGACGCCCTTGGTCTGTTCCTCCAGGTCCCGCGTGGAGAACCGCTTCTTCGCCGCGTTGCGGCTCATCTTGCGGCCCGCGCCGTGCGAGGCGGAGTTGAAGGCGTCGGTGTTGCCGAGCCCGCGGACGATGTACGAACCCGTGCCCATGGAGCCCGGGATGATGCCGTGGTCGCCGCTGCCCGCCCTGATCGCGCCCTTGCGGGTGACGAGCAGGTCCATGCCGTCGTAGCGCTCCTCCGCCACGTAGTTGTGGTGGCAGGAGATGACCTCGTCGAAGGTGACCCTGGCCTTGCGGAACTCGCGCCGCAGCACCTCCTGGAACAGGGCCATCATGATCGCGCGGTTGCGCTTCGCGTAGTCCTGGGCCCAGAACAGGTCGCGCCGGTAGGCCGCCATCTGCGGGGTGTCCGCGACGAAGACGGCCAGGTCGCGGTCGACCAGGCCCTGGTTGTGCGGCAGCTTCTGGGCCTCGCCGATGTGGTGCTCGGCGAGTTCCTTGCCGATGTTCCGCGAACCGGAGTGCAGCATCAGCCAGACCGCGCCCTCCTCGTCGAGGCAGACCTCGATGAAGTGGTTGCCGGAGCCGAGCGTCCCCATCTGCTTCGTCGCGCGCTCGTACCGGAACCTGACGGGCTCGGCCAGGTCGTCGAAGCCGTCCCAGAAGCGGTCCCAGCCGGCCGAGGGCAGGCCGTACAGCCGGGCGGGGTCGACGGCCTCCTCGTGCATGCCGCGGCCGACCGGGATGGCCTGCTCGATCTTGGAGCGGAGCCGCGAGAGGTCACCGGGCAGGTCGTTCGCCGTCAGGGAGGTCCGCACCGCGCTCATGCCGCAGCCGATGTCCACGCCGACCGCGGCCGGGCAGACCGCGCCGTGCATCGCGATCACCGAGCCCACCGTCGCGCCCTTGCCGTAGTGGACGTCGGGCATGACGGCGAGTCCCTTGATCCACGGCAGCGAGGAGACGTTGCGCAACTGCTGCATGGCGACGCCCTCGACCGCGGCCGGGTCGGTCCACATGCGGATCGGTACCTGCACTCCGGGCACTTCGGTGTACGACATCTCGTTCCCCCCTGGGTCGGACGGTGGAATCCATCAAGGCAACACAAACAACACGTCTTAATGGAAAGCGAAATAAAGGGTGAAGTCAGCCATACAGCCCCATGATCCGGCGACGGCCGCAGCGCGTGCGGTAGACATTGTGTCTACCCGTCGCCCACCCCCGCCAAGGGATTTACGCGGGCGCCGGACGACCGCCGGAGGAAGGGGCCACCTCAGTGCAGCCAACGGGAGACCGCGTCCACCGGATCCGGGGCCTGCTGGCCGCGGCGTGCACGACGGCGCTCGCCGTCGCCGCACTGGCCGGGTGCAGCGGGTCGGGCGGCTCCGGGGACGGCGCACGCAACGGCGACACCGCGGACGGCAGGCAGTCCACCCCGGCGGCCCCGCCCGGCCGCTACCGGGTGCTGCCCGAGCCGTGCGGTTCGGTCGCCGCGGACACCCTCGGGAAGTTCGTCCCGGACGCGGACGACGACGCGGGCGAGGCGACCGTGACGTTCGACACGGACCGCAAGGTGGGCTGCAAGTGGACCGGCCGCACCGACCTCGGCAACCGCTACCTCCGGATCGACCTCGAGCGCGTCGTGTCGTACGACACATCCGTCAGCGACGAGAGCCAGGCCACGGCGGACTACGACAGCCGGGCCGCGGAGGCCCACATCCCGGCCGCCGCGGCGCCGGCCGACGCCGTCGCGTCCGCGTCGGCCACCGCGGGTCAGCCCAGCTCGCAGGCCGGGAGCCCGGCGGTTCCGGACTCCCCTTCGCCGTCCGTGACGGCCACCGGCGAGACCGCCCCGCGCACCCTGGACGACCTCGGCGACGGGGCCTTCCTCGACGACGTCCTCAAGGACCAGGGCCCCGGACTCCACCGCGACGTCACCGTCGTCTTCCGCATGGCGAACGTCCTGGTCACCGTCGAACTCTCGCAGTGGTCAACGGACAAATCGGTCGAACCGCCCAGCGAGGAGCTGCAGCTGGGGGCCCGCCAGGTCGCGGCGGAGCTCGCAGATCAACTCGACGAATGAGGCGAAGCGCGTAGTCTGGCCGTTTGTGCCATGACATGACACGCACCGAAATGAGCGAAGGACCCATGCACCGATCAGCCCCGCACCTCGCCCGCCTGCTCGTCGGCGCGGCCGTGCCGGTGATGCTCGTCGCCGGCTGCTCCTCCGGCTCGGACTCGTCGAAGGACGACGCGCAGAAGGCGGCCGCATCCGCCCCCGCGTCGAAGTCCGCGTCACCGTCGCCCAGCGCCGTCGCCGCCAGGTACGCCGAACTCCCCGACCCGTGCCGGGTCATCGGCGCCAAGACCGTCAAGTCCCTGGTTCCGAAGGCCAAGAAGCCGGCGGGCACCCCCGCGCACTCGGCCGAGCGCGACGAGCGCGGCGGCTGCTCCTGGAACGGCCTGGACGGCTACCAGTACCGCTGGCTGGACGTCTCGCTCCAGCGCTACGACGCGGTCGCGGGCCTCGGCTCGGCCGAGGAGCAGGCGAAGGAGCGCTACGCCGAGCAGGTCGCCGAAGCCGGCAAGGCGAAGGGCGCCAAGAGCACGCCGGTCACGGTGGACGGCGTGTGGGACGCGGGCACCGCGGTCACCTCGTCGGTCAAGAAGGACAAGGAGGAGTACCGGGACGTCACGGTCGTCGCCCGCACCGGGAACGCCGTGCTGGTGCTCACCTACAACGGCGCGGGCCTCGAGGACGCGAAGACCCCGGCCGAGTCCGGTCTGAGGTCCGGAGCGCTCAAGGCGGCCAAGGAGGCGGCCGCCGCGGTCGCGGCGGCGAACGCGTAACAACTGCGGGATCCGCTGTACCGATTCACCACGTTTGGGCAACCTGCCCGTTGCCCCGTGTGGCAGGCTGGGCAGGCCAGTTTCCGAGCCTGGGAGGGTCGCGGGTGTCCGCGATACGCATGAACCGGACGCACCGGATCCTGATCGGTGTGGTCGTCACGGGCGCCGTGGTCATCGCCGCGATCGGCTTCGCGGGCTCGTACGCGGCCGTGCGCGAGCTGGCGCTGCGCAAGGGCTTCGGCTGGTTCGCCAACGTCTTCCCGGTCGGCATCGACGCCGGGATCGTGGTCCTGCTCGCGCTCGACCTGCTGCTGACCTGGCTGCGCATCCCGTTCCCCCTGCTGCGCCAGACGGCGTGGCTGCTGACGGCAGCGACGATCGCCTTCAACGGCGCGGCGGCCTGGCCCGACCCGCTCGGCGTCGGGATGCACGGCATCATCCCGATCCTCTTCGTCGTCTCGGTGGAGGCGGCCCGGCACGCGATCGGCCGGGTCGCCGACATCACCGCCGACAAGCACATGGAGTCGGTCCGGCTCGCGCGCTGGCTGCTGGCGCCGTTCGCGACCTTCCGCCTCTGGCGGCGCATGAAGCTGTGGGAGCTGCGCAGCTACGACGAGGTCATCCGGGTCGAGCAGGAACGTCTCGTCTACCGGGCCCGGCTGCGCGCCCGCTACGGCCGCGCCTGGCGCCGCAAGGCCCCGGTCGAGGCCCTGATGCCGCTGAAGCTCGCCCGGTACGGGGTGCCGATGGAGCAGACCGCCGCCATCGGCCTCGCCGCGGCGGGCATCGAGCTGCCGGCCCCCGCCGTCGCCGCGCTGCCCGCCCCGGAGGCCGCACCGGAGGCCGCACCGGCACCCGCGCCCGCACCCGAGGAGCCCGTCCCGGCCCCGGCACCGGCCCCCGAACCGGTCCTGGCCGAACCGCAGGTCCCGTACCGGGCCCCCGCTCCCGCGCCGGAACCGGCACCCGAGCCGTACCAGGCACCGGAGCCGTACCAGGCGCCCGCCCCCGCGGTCGACCCGGTCACCGCCCCGATCACCGCCCCGGTCGGCGCAGGGAACCGACGCCGCGCCCTCGCCGACGGCAACGGCGTGATCCCCACTCCCCGCAGCGAGTTCGCCCCGGAGCCCGACCCGGACTACTACCCCGAGCCGGAGCCGGAGCCCGTCACGGAGGACACCTCCCGCGAGGAGATATACGACCGCGCCTTCCGGGCCTACCACCAGCAGTTCGGCAACTTCCCCAACGCCCGCCAGTTCGGCCTGATCCTGCAGGACCGGTACGGCATCTCCAGCCCCAACGGCGGCCCCCTCAGCGAGAGCACACTGCGCCCCTACGTCCGCGACCTGCGCCGCCGCCTCGAACTCGACGGCCAGTACGCGTCGTAGCGCCTCAGCCGGCGGCCGGGGCCGGGGCCAGCGAGGCGACCACGTCGGACGCCGACAGCAGCCGCGCCTTCGCCGCGTCGAGGGCCGCCGGGTGCAGCGCGAACACCTCGCCGCCCTCGGCCACGGCGACGTCGCCGCGCAGCAGGTACGCCAGCCGGGCCGCCTCCGGCACGGCGCCGTCCGCCGGGTCGCCGGACGGGGTCCCGATCCGCGCGGCGAACTCCGCCGCGGACTCGGCCTCCCGGCGCCGGTAGGCGGTCGTGGAACCGTCCGCGTGCCGGATCAGGACCGTCGCGGCGCGCGCCGCGGCCTGCCAGACGGCCAGTTCGCCCAGCCCCACGCGGGCCCCGGAGGCGAACACAGTGGTGAGGGCCTTGCCGAGCGCGGCGAGGTCGTCGCCGTGCCGCGCCACGCAGTGGCCGGTGCCGGTGACGCCCTTGACCACGTCGAGCCACCGCATCGTGCGGGCCGCCACGTCGATCACCAGCGGCACGCTCGCGCGGGCCCGTCCGGTCAGGTCGTAGCGCTGCTCCACGGCGCGTGCGTCGAAGACCGGCCCGGCGTCCCCGGGCTCGTCGCGCGCCATGAGCCCGGCGAAGCCCTCCGCCAGGTCCTCGAAGGGGACGTTGTTGTACGAGAAGACCACCGCGACCAGGTGGCGGACCCCGGCGTCCGCCAGCTTGTCCAGGTCGAGGTCGACGAACTCGCTGGCGCCCTGCGGCGCGGGGGCGCTGGTGAGGTCGCCGGAGTGCACGGCGGCGTCCTCCGCGAACCGCAGGCGCGTGTAGTCGCAGTGGCCGACCGGGTTCCACTCCGCGTCGAACAGGGCGGTGGACAGGTCGAGATCGGTCCGTCCGGACCGCTCGCTCTCCATCCAGTGCAGGAACAGCCGGACCGTCCTCCCGTCCGGCACGGGCAGCTCGCTGCCGCGCGGCAGGGTCACCAGGGCGCGTGAGGCGGTGCGCTCGGTGAACGGCGCGATCAGGCCGTCAAGGCCCGCGTCCACGACGGCGACGTCGACCGCCTCCCGCTCCGCCGCCCGCCGCAGCACCTCGGCGTGGAGGACGGCCACGGCCTTCCCGACCACGTCGGCCGCGATCGGCAGCCGGTCGTCGTCCGCCAGGTGCGCCTTGGCGCTGCCGCCCTTCGGGAAGAACACCCGGGTGCCGTCCGCGTGCGGACGGCTGCGGAGGGCGCCGAGCGCGGACAGCAGCACCGCGGGCGACACCCGGGGCACCGCCGTCTCCAGCGCCGACAGCACCACGTCCGCCTCCGCGGCCTCGGACAGCCGCAGCAGGTGGTCGAGCCGGCGTACGAACTCGCCCGGCCGCCGGCCCAGCAGCGCGACGGCCGCCGGTACGTCCATGGCGTCCAGCGCGGCCTCGACCCGGCCCGCCCAGCCGTGCACCCGTACCGTCGTCCCCGTCGCGTCGATCCGCGGCGCGCCGTCGGCCGCCGTCCGCAGGGTCGCGGTCAGCGCGTCGCCGTCCGCGAGCCGGGTGTCGCGCAGCGCCGCGACGGCCAGTGCCGCCCGCGCGAAACGGCCCGCGTGCTCGAAGGGGTGCAGGAGCTCCGCCGCCCGCAGCCAGGCGTGCCGGTGCCGGCGCATGTCCTGTGCGACCAGGTCCGGAGCGAGTCCGTCGAGCACCCCGAGCAAGGCGCGGCGCAGCGGCCTCGGCACCGCGCCGAAGCGCGGCAGGTCGACCAGGCCGGGGTCGCCGCCCGAGCGCACGGCGAGCAGCCGCAGCACGTCCGTCGCGGTGTCGACGCGGGCCGCGACGGCCGGGAGGCTCGTCTCGTACGCGGCGGGATCGGCCAGCAGCCAGGCCAGCACCCGGGCCTTGGTCTCCCGGCCCGGGATCTGCTCGGGCAGCCACGCCGGGGCGGCCCGGTCGCGGGTCTCCAGCAGGGCCGTGAGGTCGTCGGCGTCCTGCGGGCCCAGGGCGCCGGTACGGGCGAGGAGCCCGCGGATCTCCTCCGTGGCGTCCGCGTCCCGGGCGGCGAGGTCGCCGCCGTACTGCAGCACGCGCAGCCGCTCGGGCAACGCGCGTCGCAGCCCGCCGAAGCGCCGCGGCCGGCGCGGTCGCAGGAAGGGGTCGTCCGCGTCGATCCGGCGGTGGCAGACGGGGCACGCGGAGAAGTCCGCGCCGTCGAAGCAGGACCGGCACACCAGGTGCGCGCAGGGCGAGACCGCGTGGACGGCGCCCTCCGTGCCGCACAGCACGCAGGGCTGCTCCGGGTGCTGGAAGAGCAGGGTGAGGACACGGTCGACGTAGAAGGCGAAGGTGTCCCGCGGCGTGCTGGTGGGGAAGTCGCGGAACAGCGGCTCGTGGGGCCGGTCGGCGCCGAGCGCCTGGTCGACGTCGGCCAGCAGGGCCCGCCCGGCCGCGGTCAGCGCGGCCTCGCTCCGCTCGGTGAGCGCGGCCCGCAGCGCGGGCGCCATCAGGTGACCGCGGTCGAGGAGGTCCGCTTCCAGCAGCGCCACGCCCGCGACGGCGTCGAACGACGACTCCGCCTGGGCGGCCGGCAGGTAGACGGCTCCGCGGCGGGAGAGCAGTACGGCCGCGAGCGTGCGCGGCGCGGTGGAGGTGGCTGCGGTCGTGGCCGTGGACATCCTTGTCTCCCCCTGGTCGATGTGCGGGGCGGGAATTGGGCGCGCTGAAATCCATCGCGGAAAGCGACTTCGCAGAAGAAGGAAGCACGCCCGGGAGCCGCCCGGGACCCGGTCCCGTGCCCGGTCCCCATGTCCGGGCCGGTGAGCCGGTTTGCGTGGGCGGGGCGGGAAGCCGGTGCCCTGGTTCAGGGAAAGTGAGAGAAGGAAGCACACCGTGAGCCGCCCCGCGCCCGATGACCATAGCGCGCGCCGCTCACCGCCGCGTTCGAATATTCGCCGGCCCGCACGACGACGGCGGCGGGTGGCATCGCCACCCGCCGCCGTCACATCTGAGTCCGGCTCAGCTCGCCGCGAGCAGCTCCCGCACGCGGTCCTGACCCACCGCCAGCAGCAGCGTGGGCAGCCGCGGCCCGGTGTCCCGGCCGACCAGCAGCTGGTAGAGCAGGGCGAAGAAGGACCGCTGGGCGACCTTCATCTCCGGCGTCGGCTTGGCGTCGGGCGCGAAGCCGGCCTGGACCTTCGGCACGCCGTAGACCAAGGTGGTCAGCCCGTCCAGCGACCAGTGCTCGGGCAGCCCGTCCACCAGCAGCTTCAGCGCCTCCCGCTCCTCGCCGGACAGCGCCGCCAGGGCCTCCGCGTCGGGCTCGGTACGCACCCGGGTGCGGGCCTCGGGCTCGACGTGGGTGTTCACCCAGCGCTCGGCGCAGTCCAGTCGCGGCCGGGCCTCGTCCAGGGAGGCCAGCGGCTGCTCCTGGTCGAAGTCGCGCAGGATGCGCAGCGTCTGCTCCTCGTCCCCGGTCGTGATGTCCACGACCGAGGCGAGGGTGCGGTAGGGCAGCTTGTGCGGGGTGGTGGGCAGCTCACCGCTCGCGGTGCGCGCGGCCCGCGAGTGCACCGCGAGGTCCACCGGGGCGGCCGTGCCCTCGGCGACCTTGCGCTCCAGCGCGTCCCACTCATCGTAGGTGCGGGAGATCTCGTCGCCGAAGGAGATGTTGAACGCCTGGTTCGGCCGGCGGCGGGCGTACAGCCAGCGCAGCAGCTGCGGCTCCATGATCTGCAGGGCGTCGGCCGCGATCGGCACGCCGCCCTTGGAGCTGGACATCTTGGCCATGCCGCTGATGCCGACGAAGGCGTACATCGGGCCGATGGGCGGCTCGGCGCCGAAGATCTCGCGGACGAGCTGCTGGCCGACCATCCACGAGGAGCCGGGCGACTGGTGGTCCACGCCGGAGGGCTCGAAGTCCACGCCCTTGAAGGCCCAGCGCATCGGCCAGTCGACCTTCCAGACCAGCTTGCCGCGGTCGAACTCGCTCAGCCGCACCGTCTCGCGGTTGCCGCAGGCCTGGCACTCGTAGG
Source organism: Streptomyces sp. PA03-1a (assembly GCF_033792805.1). NCBI lineage: Bacteria > Bacillati > Actinomycetota > Actinomycetes > Kitasatosporales > Streptomycetaceae > Streptomyces > Streptomyces sp. PA03-1a. The sequence goes on along the minus strand of NZ_JARAVO010000090.1, from coordinate 24,330 downwards.
TGAGGTCGGTGGTGTCGTCGTCGTAGGCGACGACCGTGGTCAGGTCCTTGTCGCAGGCCGAGCAGTAGGGCTTGTACGGGAAGTACTCGGGGGCCTGCGCGAGCGAGGCCTCCTCGTCGTCCTGCTCCTCGCCGCCCTTCTTCTTCGTCCGGTAGCGGCCGAGCACCTCGTCGATCCGCCGGCGCTCGCGCATCGCGTGCAGGATCTGCTCGCGGTAGGTGCCGGAGGTGTACTCGACGGTCTGGCTGATCTCGGTGACCTCGACGCCCAGCGCCGCCAGCGCCTCGCGGAACGGGGCCTTGAAGTGGTCCGACCACGTCTCGTACGGGCTGCCCTCGGGCGCGGGCACGGAGGTCAGCGGCTTGCCGATGTGCTCCGCGTAGGACGGGTCGTAGCCGGCCGGCACCTTGCGGTAACGGTCGAAGTCGTCCCAGGACAGGATGTGCTCGCACGGCACGCCGCGCCGCTTGATCTCATCGGCGACCAGGTGCGGGACCATGATCTCGCGCAGGTTGCCGAGGTGGATCGGCCCGGAGGGGCTGATCCCGGAGGCGACGACGATTTTCTTGCCCGGAGCCCGCCGCTCGGCTTCCGCGATGACGTCGTCCGCGAAGCGGGCGACCCAGTCGGCCTCGGTGCTCTGAGCCACTGTCTCGACTTCCTTCCACCTGTGCAGCGGGTAGCGCGGTACCCGGCAATTGTCCCAGAGAAAAATGAGTGGTAGCGCGTGGGATACTGAGGGTTGATCTCCGATCCCTCTCAGGAAGCACCCATCCCATGGCCTCGGTCAACTCGCTTTCCGCCTCGATCCAGCAGCGCGTCGCTGACGCCCTCGGTGCCGACCCGCTGCTGCGACGTAGCGACCGGGCCGACTTCCAGGCCAACGGTGTGCTGGGCCTCGCCAAGCGGAACAAGGCGAACCCGCGCGAGCTGGCCGCCGAGGTCGTGGCCGCCCTCCCGGCGGACGACGGGCTGATCTCCTCCGTCGAGGTCTCCGGCCCCGGCTTCCTCAACATCACCGTCGCCGACTCCGCGATCACCCGGACGCTCGCCGCCCGGGCCGCCGACGACCGGCTCGGCGTGCCCGCCAAGGCCACGCCCGGCGTCACGGTGATCGACTACGCGCAGCCGAACGTGGCCAAGGAGATGCACGTCGGCCACCTGCGGTCCTCCGTGATCGGCGACGCGCTCGTCAAGATCCTGGAGTTCGAGGGCGAGACGGTGATCCGGCGCCACCACATCGGCGACTGGGGCACCCAGTTCGGCATGCTCATCCAGTACCTGGTGGAGCACCCGCACGAGCTGGACCACGACGCGTCCGACGCGGGCGAGGAGGCCGGCGAGGCCTCCATGTCGCGCCTCAACCGGCTCTACAAGGACTCGCGGGCCGTGTTCGACTCCGACGACGACTTCAAGACCCGGTCGCGCAAGCGGGTCGTGGACCTGCAGGCGGGCGAGCCGGAGACGCTGGCGATGTGGCAGCGGTTCGTGGACGAGTCGAAGATCTACTTCAACTCGGTCTACGACAAGCTCGACATCGAGATCCGCGACGAGGACGTCGTCGGCGAGTCCGGCTACAACGACATGCTCGTCGAGACCTGCGAGCTGCTGGAGAAGTCCGGTGTCGCCGTGCGCTCCAACGGCGCGCTGTGCGTGTTCTTCGACGACGTCAAGGGCAAGGACGGCGAGCCGGTCCCGCTCATCGTGCAGAAGGCCGACGGCGGCTTCGGCTACGCCGCGACCGACCTGTCCGCGATCCGCAACCGCACCGCGGACCTGCACGCGGACACCCTCCTGTACGTCGTGGACTTCCGGCAGGCGCTGCACTTCAAGATGGTCTTCGAGACGGCCAGGCGGGCCGGCTGGCTGACCGACGAGGTCAAGGCGCTCCACATCCCGTTCGGCGCGCTGCTCGGCAAGGACGGCAAGCCGTACAAGACCCGGTCCGGCGAGTCGTTCCGCCTGGTGGACCTGCTGGACGAGGCCGTGGAGCGGGCCGCGACCGTCATCCGGGAGAAGTCCGCGGAGCTGACGGACGCGGAGGTCGCCGACCGGGCCAAGGAGGTCGGCATCGGCGCGATCAAGTACGCCGACCTGTCGACCTCGCTCGGCCGGGACTACGTCTTCGACCTGGACCGGATGGTCTCGCTCAACGGCGACACCAGCGTGTACCTGCAGTACGCGTACGCCCGTATCCAGTCGATCCTGCGGAAGGCGGGCGACGCGAAGCCGGCCGCCCACCCCGAGCTGCCGCTGGCCCCGGCCGAACGGGCGCTCGGCCTGCTGCTGGACGAGTTCGCGGAGACCCTGGCGGCCGTCTCGGAGACGTACGAGCCGCACAAGCTGGCCTCGTACCTCTACGCGCTGGCCTCGGCGTTCACGACCTTCTACGACCAGTGCCCGGTCGTGAAGCCCGAGCCGGCTCCCGATGTCAAGGAGAACCGCCTCTTCCTCTGCGACCTGACCGCCCGCACCCTGAGCCAGGGGATGGCGCTGCTCGGCATCCGCACGCCCGAGCGCCTCTGACGCGCCCCGCGTCCGTACGACGGCGGCCCCGGCGGGAGTCGGCACTCCCCCCGGGGCCGCCGTTGTCAGTGGGCACCCCTACATTCACGCCCATGGCGATGCTCCCCAACCAGCTCCCGAAGCTCGCACAGGACCCGGACGGCCGGTCCCTGGGCCTCGACCTCCCGCCCGGCACGCTCGTCGACGCCACGAGCGACGGCCGGTGGCCCGAACCGCTGCTCTGGCACGCGGAGGAGACCGCCGGGCCCGGCTCCTGGGAACGGCTGCTCCCCGCGCGCATGACGGCGGGACTGCACCCGGTGCTGCTCTCCATGGACGCGGCGCTGCCTGCCACGGCGGAACTGGACCCGGGGATGATGTCCTACCCGGGCGACCACGACGCCGACGAGGTGCTGGCCGACTTCTGGGGCCACGAGGACGAGGACGACGAGGACGCGGCCCCCGACGAGGACGCGGCGGACCTGGTCGCCCCGTTCGGCCGGGCGTGGCCCGGCCTCGCCCCGGCGCGGGAGTTCGAGGCCGACCCGGACGTCAGGGCGGCCGAGGTCGCCGCGACCGTGGTCGAGGCGGGGTGGTTCAAGGACCCCCGAGCGGCCCTCGTCCCCGCCCGGCGCAGCGCCGACGTCCCCGCGGCCATCGGCTGGACGGGGCCGTGCAACCACGAGAACGACGTGGCCCGGCTCTGTTCGGTGCTGCGCTCCTGGGAGGAGCGCTTCGGCGTGCGCGTCGTGGCCCTCGCCTTCGACGTGCTCGTGCTGTCCGTGGCCGCGCCGCCGGCCACCGTGCGGGAGGCCGAGGCCGTGGCCGCCGAGCACTTCGCCTTCTGCCCGGACAACATCACCCAGGGCAGCGGTTCGCTCCGTGCGTACGCCGAGTCCCTGGTGGGCGTGCCCACCTGGTCCTTCTGGTGGGACTAGAGGGATTCCCTGCCGGACCCGAGGTACGGGTGTCCTTCCCCGCGGTGGAAGGACACCCCCGAGACGACCCGGTCAGTACCGCTCAGCGGTGGAAGTGCCAGCGGTGGTCGTGACGGTGGTGGCGGTGGTGCCAACGGGGGTGGTGCCGGTGGTGGCGGTGGTACCAGCGGCCGTAACGCCCCCGGTCACGGCGGTACTCGCCGCCCCGGCCGCGGTCACCGTAGTGCCGGTACTCGCCGCCCCGGCCGCGGTCACCGTCGTGCCGGTACTCGCCGCCCCGGTCGTTTGTCGCCTGGGTCGTGTGCGACACCGCCGCCGGTGGCGGCGCTGCGGCGCCGGCGGCACCGGCCCCGCCCAGAAGGACGGCGGCCGCGACGCCCAGCGCGGCGGCGAATCGGGGAATCCGCATCGCGGTTCTCCTTTCACGGCGGAGGCCCTTGCGCCTCCGCCTGCTGTGGACTTGCTGTGAATTTGCCACCCACATCAGCCGTTAAGTCCGAATCGCGACCAAAGACACTTGATGTAATGAAATGCCGCGCAGCCTGGAACCACGCCGTCCGCTTCCGCGTCCTGCGCGCGATCATCTGAAGGCACCACGCCCGAGCAGGCGGGAAGAGCGCCGCCACCCCTCCTTCGGCAGGTGACCGCCCCGGCTGCAGACCCGGCCGAGCATGATCACTCCTCTGCCGCCGATCACGCCCCGACCGGACCCGAACGGCACGGGCACCGCGGCACGTTGCCTCACCTGCCGAACGGCAGTACCGGCGATGCACGCGGGGAAGCGACCCGCTTGGCGAGGGGTGACAGCGGGTCAGGTGGGGCGTCCCGGCGCTCTGCCGCCGATCGCGGCCATGACCGGACTCGCCTGCCCGGCGCGGCTGTTCACCGGGAGCGGCGCCCGGTGCGCGAAGACGGCCCTGACGGCGGCCGATGGGCCACCGTCAGAGCCGTCAGAGCCGTCGGAGCCGTCAGAGCTGCGCGGCCACCTCGGTCGCCCAGTAGGTGAGGATCAGCTGGGCGCCCGCGCGGCGGATGCCGGTCAGGGCCTCCATGATCGCCCGGTCGCGGTCGATCCAGCCGCGCTCGGCGGCCGCCTCGACCATCGCGTACTCGCCGCTGACCTGGTACGCCGCCACCGGCACGTCCACCGACTCGGCGACCTTCGCCACCACGTCCAGGTACGGCAGCCCGGGCTTCACCATCACCATGTCGGCGCCCTCGGCGACGTCCAGCGCCAGTTCGCGCAGCGACTCCCGCAGGTTCGCCGGGTCCTGCTGGTAGGTCTTGCGGTCGCCCTTGAGCGAGGATCCGACGGCCTCCCGGAACGGCCCGTAGAACGCCGACGCGTACTTCGCCGTGTACGCCAGCACCGACACGTCCTGGTGCCCGGCGGCGTCCAGGGCACCCCGGATCACGCCGACCTGACCGTCCATCATGCCGCTGGGGCCGACGACGTGGACTCCGGCGTCCGCCTGGACCCGGGCCATCTCCGCGTACCGCTCCAGCGTCGCGTCGTTGTCCACCCGGCCCTCGGCGTCCAGCACGCCGCAGTGGCCGTGGTCGACGTGCTCGTCCAGGCAGAGGTCGGACATGACCACCAGGGCGTCGCCGACCTCGCCGACCACGTCGCGGATCGCCACCTGCAGGATCCCGTCCGGGTCCGTGCCGGGCGTTCCCACGGCGTCCTTCTTCTCGTCCAGCGGCACGCCGTAGAGCATGATCCCGCCCACGCCCGCCTCGGCCGCCTCCACGGCGGCCTTGCGGAGGGTGTCACGGGTGTGCTGGACGACGCCCGGCATGGCGGAGATCGGCACCGGCGCGTCGATGCCCTCGCGGACGAAGGCCGGGAGGATCAGCTCGGCGGGGTGCAGCCGGGTCTCCGCGACGAGGCGGCGCATCGCGGGCGTCGTGCGCAGCCGGCGAGGCCTCGTACCGGGGAACTGACCGTATCCGCTTCCGTTTCCGCTCATCACCGCGCCGCGCCTTTCTCCGTCCCGGGCCGTTTCCGCGTTCCACGGTACGCCCGTGTGCGCCGTGCTCATGCCGACCCGGTGTCGGCCCCGGAACGCGACGGCCCCCGGCTCCACGGAGGGAGCCGGGGGCACGGAGAACACGGCCGGGTCCGGTCAGACGCGGGCCCTGCGCCGGGACCCGGGACGGCGCTCGCTGGGACGCGTCACGGGGTCGCCCGCGGCGATCGCCGCCTCGCGCCGCCGGACGCCGAAGTCCGCCAGCGCCTGCGCGAGCGCGTGGACGGACGGCTCCGGGGCCATCACGTCCACCCGCAGCCCGTGCTCCTCCGCGGTCTTCGCGGTGGCCGGGCCGATGCAGGCGATCACGGTCACGTTGTGCGGCTTGCCCGCGATGCCGACCAGGTTCCGCACCGTGCTGCTCGAGGTGAACAGCACCGCGTCGAACCCGCCGCCCTTGATCGCCTCACGGGTCTCCGCCGGCGGCGGCGACGCCCGCACGGTCCGGTAGGCGGTGACGTCGTCGACCTCCCAGCCGAGCTCCACGAGGCCCGCCACGAGGGTCTCCGTCGCGATGTCGGCGCGCGGCAGGAAGACCCGGTCGATCGGGTCGAAGACGGGGTCGTAGGGCGGCCAGTCCTCCAGCAGGCCCGCGGCGGACTGCTCGCCGCTGGGCACCAGGTCCGGCTTCACGCCGAAGTCCACCAGCGCCCGGGCGGTCTGCTCGCCCACCGCCGCGACCTTGATCCCGGCGAAGGCACGCGCGTCGAGCCCGTACTCCTCGAACTTCTCGCGGACGGCCTTGACCGCGTTCACCGAGGTGAAGGCGATCCACTCGTACCGTCCGGTGACCAGGCCCTTGACCGCGCGCTCCATCTGCTGCGGCGTACGGGGCGGCTCCACCGCGATGGTGGGCACCTCGTGCGGCACGGCACCGTAGGAGCGCAACTGGTCGGAGAGGGACGCGGACTGCTCCTTGGTGCGCGGGACGAGCACCTTCCAGCCGAACAGCGGCTTGGTCTCGAACCACGAGAGCAGGTCGCGCCGCGTGGTCGGCTCGCCGACCACGGCTATCGCCGCGATCGGGCCCTCCGGGGTGGGCAGCGCCTTCGTCGCCTTCAGCTCGGCCGCGATCGTCGACAGGGTCGCCGACCAGGTGCGCTGGCGGGTCGTCGTACCGGCGACGGTCACGGTCAGCGGGGTGTCCGGCTTGCGGCCCCCCGAGACCAGCTCCGCCGCGTTGGCGGCGACGGTCTGCAGGGTGGTGGAGACGACCAGGGTCGCGTCGCTCGTGCCCACCTCGCTCCAGCACCGTCCGGACGCGGTCGCGGCGTCCACGAACCGCACGTCGCCGCTGAGCGGCACGCCGGCGTACGCGGGCACGCCCACGGCCGCGGCCACGCCCGGGACGACCTCGAAGGGGATGCCCGCCTGCGCGCAGGCGAGCATCTCGGTGGCGGCCGCGGCGTCGAGTCCGGGGTCGCCCGCGATCGCACGGACGACCCGCTTGCCGGTGCGCGCGGAGGCCATGAAAAGCTTGGCCGCGGCGGCCGAAGGGCTCAACTCCCCCTCGGCGTCGCCCGGCTGCGCCGTGTCCACGCCCGGCCGGGCATGGGTCCGTACGACGTCCAGTACGTGCTGGTCGCCGACCAGGACGTCGGCGTGGGCGAGCGCCTCGACGGCGCGCAGGGTCAGCAGCCCGGGGTCACCGGGCCCGGCACCGAGGAAGGTGACGTGCCCGTGGGCGGAGCGCGGCGTACCCGTGCCCGCGGTCCCGGTGTGGCCCGCGGTTCCCGCGGTACCCGTACTGCCTGCCGTTCCGGCCGGTCCTGCCGGCCCGGCCGCGGTGGCGTCTGCGGTCGTGTTGGTCGCTGCGGCGGCGGTGGGGCTCAAAGTTCGCGCTCCCCCATAAGACCGGCCGCACCCTTGGCGAGCATCTCGGTGGCGAGCTCGTGGCCGAGGGCCACGGCTTCGTCCCGGGAGGCGGGGGTCGGACCGGTGATGGACATCTGCACCAGCGAGGAGCCGTCGGTGGTCCCGACGACACCGCGCAGGCGCAGCTCGGTGATCTGCCCGTCCACGACGGGGTCGGCCAGCGCGCCCACGGGCGCGGAGCAGCCGGCCTCGAGGGCGGCGAGCAGTGCGCGCTCGGCGGTCACGGCGGCCCGGGTGAACGGGTCGTCGAGCTCGGCGAGCACGCCGGCGAGCCCTGCGTCGTCCGCAGAGCACTCGACGGCCAGCGCCCCCTGTCCGGGAGCGGGCAGCACGACGTCGCAGGAGATCAGCTCGGTGGCCTCCGCGAGGCGGCCCAGCCGGCTGAGTCCGGCAGCGGCGAGCACGACGGCGTCGAGGTCGCCTGAGGCAACATATCCGATGCGCGTGTCCACGTTGCCGCGGATCGGCACGGTCTCCACGCGCACCCCCATCGAGCGGGCCCAGGCGTTCAGCTGCGCCATGCGGCGCGGCGAGCCGGTGCCGATGCGGGCGCCCCGGGGGGAGGCGGCCAGCTGCTCGAAGGTGAGGCCGTCGCGCGCGATCAGCGCGTCGCGCGGGTCCTCACGCAGCGGGACCGCGGCGAGGGTGAGGCCCTCGGGGTCGGCGGTCGGGAGGTCCTTGAGGGAGTGGACGGCGAAGTCGATCTCGCCGCGCAGCAGCGCGTCGCGCAGGGCGGAGACGAAGACGCCGGTACCGCCGATCTGCGCCAGGTGCTCACGCGAGACGTCACCGTAGGTGGTGATCTCCACCAGCTCCACGTCACGGCCGGTGATCCGGCGGACCTGCTCGGCCACCATGCCGGACTGCGCCAGCGCCAGCGCGCTGCGCCGGGTTCCCAGTTTCAGTGCGGTTGGGCTCGTCATGCCCGCCCTCGATTCGAGTCACTCGTTGCTGAAGCAGCCGACACCGCCGGCGGGACGGCCGCGGAGGGGATCACCGGCGTGCCCGGTGAGTCGGCCCTGCTGACCGCGGCGACCGCCTGGGGGTCCAGGTCGAAGAGTTCACGCAGCGCGTCGGCGTACCCGGCCCCGCCGGGCTCGCCCGCGAGCTGCTTGACCCGCACAGTAGGCGCGTGCAGGAGTTTGTCGACGACGCGGCGCACGGTCTGGGTGACCTCCGCGCGCTGCCGTTCGTCCAGGTCGGGGAGGCGGCCGTTGAGGCGCGCCAGCTCGGTGGCGACCAGGTCGGCGGCCATGGCGCGCAGGGCGACGACGGTCGGCGTGATGTGCGCGGCACGCTGGGCGGCACCGAAGGCGGCCACCTCAGCGGAAACGATCTTTCGCACCTCGTCGACGTCGGCGGCCATCGGGGCGTCGGCAGCGGCCGCGGCAATGGTCTCCAGGTCGGTGACGTGGGCGCCGTCCAGGGAGTGCACCAGCGGGTCGATGTCGCGCGGCAGGGCGAGGTCGAGCATCCCGATGGGCGCGACGGTCTCGCCGCCGGAGCGCAGGGCCCGGGAGAGCGTGGCGCGGGCGACGGTGTCGGCGGTGAGCACCAGGCCGGTCGCCCCGGTGCAGGACACGACGATGTCGGCGTACGACAGCTCGCCGGCCAGGTCCTCCATGGACGCGGCGCGGCCGCCGACGCTTTCGGCGAGGCGCTCGGCGCGCTCCTGCGTGCGGTTGACGACCACGATCTCGCCCGCCCCCGCGCGGGCGAGGGTGGCCGCGGCGAGCGAGCTCATCGAGCCGGCGCCGACGACCAGGGCGCGCTTGCCCTTGCCCCACTCCTCGAAGGGGACGCCGCCGACGGCCTCGGCCATCTGTTCCAGGCCGAAGGTGACCAGCGACTGCCCGGCCCGGTCGATCCCGGTCTCGGAGTGCGCGCGCTTGCCGACCCGCAGCGCCTGCTGGAACAGGTCGTTCAGGGACCGGCCCGCGGTGTGCAGCTCCTGGCCGAGCCCCAGGGTCTCCTTGATCTGGCCGAGGATCTGGCCCTCGCCGACGACCATGGAGTCCAGGCCGCAGGCGACCGAGAACAGGTGGTGGACGGCCCGGTCCTCGTAGTGCACGTACAGGTGCGGGGTCAGCTCGTCGAGACCGACCCCGCTGTGCCGCGCCAGCAGCGTGGACAGCTCGGCGACACCGGCGTGGAACTTGTCGACGTCCGCGTACAGCTCGATGCGGTTGCAGGTGGACAGCACCGCGGCCTCACCGGCGGGCTCGGCGGCCATGACGTCCAGCAGCAGCTTGCCCTTGGTGTCCTCACCGAGCGCCGCGCGCTCCAGGACGCTGACGGGGGCGGTGCGGTGGCTCAGTCCGACGACGAGGAGGCTCATGCCGGCATCACGGCGGGGACGTCCCCGTCAGGTCCTGGACGGCGGCCGCCGTCGCGGGCCGCCTTGGCCGCCACCGGGGGCGCCGCGAGGCTGCCCTCCAGCTCCTCGCCGGCCTTCCGCTGCTCGTGGAAGGCGAGGATCTGCAGCTCGATGGAGAGGTCGACCTTGCGGACGTCGACCCCGTCGGGGACGGTCAGCACGGTCGGGGCGAAGTTGAGGATCGAGGTGACCCCGGCGCCCACCAGGCGGTCGCAGACCTCCTGGGCGGCCCCGGCCGGCGTCGTGATCACGCCGATGGACACCTGGTTGTCGTGGACGATGCCCTCCAGCTCGTCCGCGTGCCGCACGGGCAGCCCGGCGATGAGCCGTCCGGTGAGCTGGACGTCCGCGTCGATGAGCGCGGCGATGCGGAAGCCCCGGGAGGCGAAGCCGCCGTACCCGGCGAGCGCGGCCCCGAGGTTTCCCATGCCGACGATGACGACCGGCCAGTCCTGGGTGAGGCCCAGCTCGCGGGAGATCTGGTACACGAGGTACTCGACGTCGTAGCCGACCCCGCGGGTTCCGTACGAACCGAGGTAGGAGAAGTCCTTGCGCAGTTTGGCCGAGTTCACCCCGGCGGCGGCCGCGAGCTCCTCCGAGGACACGGTGGGCACCGATCGCTCGGACAACGCGGTCAGGGCCCGCAGGTACAGCGGGAGCCTGGCGACGGTGGCCTCGGGAATCCCTCGGCTGCGGGTCGCCGGTCGGTGAGTTCGGCCAGTTGCCACGATGCTCCTGCGGGTAGAGCTGGGCTGCGGGCGGCACCCGTCGTTGGGACCGCCCCGTGCACGCCAGGCTATGTCTTTGTGAACGCGTGCACAAAGATGGTGTCCGATTTGCCCGGGGGAAGTGACCGGCATCACGCACCCCCATTACGGGCATAAGAAACCTTCTGCTGCGACGGAACGTTCCACGCGGGCGCCCGGTCCGCACCCCGGCGCCCCACCCACAGCGCGTCCGCTCCGGCCAACTGCGGCCACTCGACCACCGCCGCGCGCGCCAGCGCCTTCTCGGTCTGCGCGGGTCCACCCGGGTGGTCCGGGACGTACGAGGCGAAGAGCCGGGCCGTCGTACGGGCGTCCCCCAGCGCCGTGTGCGCGGTCCAGCCGGTCAGTCCGGCCGCCTCGGCGCACGCCAGCAGGCTCAGCCCGCCCGGGGCGGTCTCCCGCAGCGCGGCCATCCGCATGGTGCACAGTTCGGGGACGACGGGGAACTCCACGCCGAGCCGGGCGTACTCCGCCGCCAGGAACGCGCGGTCGCAGCCGACGTTGTGCCCCACCAGCACCCGCCCGCGCAGCAGCCCCAGCAGCCTCGGGGCGATCTGCCCGAACAGGGGTGCGCCGACCGCCTCGACGTGGCGGGGCTCGATGCCGTGGATGTGGGTGGGGCCGACCGGCCCCTCGGGGTCGACGAGGGTCGAGAACTCGCCCTCGTGCCCGAAGTCGCTGTCGAGGAGCACCACGGCCAGCTCGACCACCCGGTGGCGCCGCGAACTGGAACCGGTGGCCTCCAGATCGACCACGGCGAAGCCGCCGCGCGCCTGAAGTCTGCCCGGGAGCACGCAGTCACCATCCTTACTCACGCACCCCCGCACTACACAAAACGCCTTGATGGTAATCGAGCACCCGCGTCCAGAGGAACACGCGCAAATCGCCCACCTGTCGCACCAGGGCCCTCAGGCGCCCAGCCCGCGCCGCAGCCGGCCCTCGTCGACACGCCAGAAGGTGTGCTGTTCCCCGTCGATGAGGACGACCGGGATCTGCTCCCAGTACCGGTCGTGCAACTCCTCGTCGCGCGTGATGTCCCTCTCCTCGAAGCGCGCGCCCAGGTCGTCGACGACCCTGCGGATCACCGTCCGGGCGTCGTCGCACAGGTGGCAGCCGGGCTTGGCGATCAGCGTGACCGTCCGATCCGCCGGGTTTCTCCGGGCATTGCGGGCATCGCGTCCGAACAGAGGGCTCATGCCGGCCATTCTGCCTCCGTCAACTCCCGACCCGCGGTAACACCCTCGTCGCGAGGAGTTCATTCACCTGCTCCATCGGTGCACCGGAGTTGCCCAACGGACTGGCTATGCTCGCCCCATGGCCGCTCTGCGATGGCTCACCCCCCGTAAGCGCTCCGCCACCGCGCGCAGCGTGCTGGCCGGCGAGGCCGCGGCGGAGGCCGCGCTCGCGGCACCCGTGGAGAACAAGGACGACCTGGCGGGCGTCCCCGCGTTCCCCGTGGTCGGCGATCCGCACGCGGCCGCCTTCTTCGACCTGGACAACACCGTGATGCAGGGCGCCGCGATCTTCCACTTCGGGCGCGGCCTGTACAAGCGGAAGTTCTTCCAGAGCCGTGACCTCGCGCGCTTCGCGTGGCAGCAGGCGTACTTCCGGATCGCCGGGTCCGAGGACCCCGAGCACATGCAGGAGGTGCGGGAGAGCGCGCTCTCGATCATCAAGGGGCACCGCGTCGAGGAACTCATGTCCATCGGCGAGGAGATCTACGACGAGTACATGGCGGACAAGATCTGGCCCGGCACCCGCGCGCTCGCCCAGGCCCACCTCGACGCCGGGCAGCGGGTCTGGCTGGTGACGGCCGCCCCGGTGGAGACGGCCACGATCATCGCCCGCAGGCTCGGCCTCACCGGTGCCCTCGGCACCGTCGCCGAGCACGTCGACGGCCTCTACACCGGCCGGCTGGTCGGCGAGCCCCTGCACGGCCCCTCCAAGGCCGAGGCCGTCAAGGCCCTCGCCGCCGCGGAGGGACTCGAACTCTCGCGCTGCGCCGCGTACAGCGATTCGTCGAACGACATCCCGATGCTGTCGCTCGTCGGACATCCATATGCGATCAATCCCGATACGCGGCTGCGCAAACACGCGCGCGAAAAGGGCTGGCGGCTGCGCGATTACCGCACCGGTCGCAAGGCGGTGAAAATCGGCATCCCTGCGGCCGCAGGCGTGGGCGCCGTGGCGGGCGGCGCCGCCGCCGCGATGGCCCTGCAGCGCCGCCGCCGCTAGGGACGCGGGCGACACGCCCGGGTCACCCACTGGCGCCCCGTCAGTTCACGGTGAGCCACACAGCCACAACACGCTCTCCACGCGAGCATTTCACGACGCTATGTGGTCAACACTGTTCCGGTGTTCGATAATTGATCGATCACCATTCCGCCAGAGAGTGGGCGGAACCGACGATTTCAGCAACTCGGTGTAGCGTCGCCTGTACGAAGCGTTATTCTCCTCAGACGCAAGCCGGTACCCACACGTCCCTACGACGGGTGAACGGTTCCGTACTGCACGTGATGGAAGTTCTGCCTCTGGGAGTCCCGTGTACCCACACACCGGGGTTGACGCCTCTGGCCTGGCTACGCTGCGCGCACTGGTGGCCGAGCACCTGCTGCGCGTTGTCCCCGCGCACGCCGTGCTCGTCCCCGCACTCGCCACGGCGGCAGCGCCCGCCGGCCGCGCCTACGCGCTGGCCGACGGCCGGGCCACGGTCGGCAGACGGTCCCGCAGCACCCAGCAGGCCGACCGGTCCACGGGCGCCACCCCGCGCCGGCCGGCGGCCGACAGTGACAGCGGACGCATGATGGACCTGGTCGAGCGCGCCCAAGCCGGCGAGACCGAGGCCTTCGGGCGCCTCTACGACCACTATTCGGACACCGTCTACCGCTACATCTACTACCGCGTCGGGGGCAAGGCCACCGCCGAGGACCTGACCAGCGAGACCTTCCTGCGCGCCCTGCGCCGCATCGGCACCTTCACCTGGCAGGGGCGTGACTTCGGCGCGTGGCTGGTCACCATCGCGCGCAACCTGGTGGCCGACCACTTCAAGTCCAGCCGCTTCCGGCTGGAGGTGACCACCGGGGAGATGCTCGACGCCAACGAGGTCGAGCCCAGCCCGGAGGACTGCGTCCTGGAGGCGCTGTCCAACGAGTCGCTGCTCAGGGCCGTCCGCAAGCTCAACCCCCAACAGCAGGAGTGCGTGACGCTGCGCTTCCTGCAGGGGCTCTCGGTCGCCGAGACGGCCCGCATCATGGGCAAGAACGAGGGCGCGATCAAGACCTTGCAGTACCGCGCCGTACGGACCCTCGCCCGGCTCCTCCCCGACGACGCGCGATAGCGCGATGGATGGATCTTCATCTTGCGACTGCCTCCACGGTCCGATCATCATGACTGCGTAACCCAACTCGGGCGGCACTCGTTGCATCACATGCGGACCCCCCAATGCCGTGCTCTGCCCGCTTCCGATCACTCGATCGGGTGGAAAGGCTCAAGGTGCACAACCTTGAAGGCACTACGGGGAGTCGAGGTGGATGACGAGAGGAGGTGCCGCCCGTGATCGCGAATCCAACGGCGCACCGGCGGGCTAACGCCTTCGCCGACGCCCTCGAGGGCGAAGGCCCCCAGACGGGTGCCGGCGTACAGCACGGCGCCCACGCCGCGGACCGGCATGCGGATCCGGGCCAGGGCGCGTTCCTGGCCCTGGCGGACGCCCTGCGGGACGTACCGCGACCGACGCTGGACCCGGAGACCAAGACCGTCCAGCGTGCCCAGTTGATCGCCGCCATGGAGGCCGCGCTCGCCGACGGCACCCTGACGGTTCCCGTACAACGCGACGGCGGCCGGGGCGCGCACCGCGCCGACGGCCGCGGTCTCGGCAAGCTGAAGCCGCGTTCCGCGTGGTCGCGCAGGCTCGCCGCCGGCGGCCTCTCCGTCGGTGTGGCGGCCGGCGCCCTCGGCGGCGTCGCCGCCGCGAGCACGGACGCGCTGCCCGGCGACACCCTCTACGGCCTCAAACGGGGCATGGAGGACATGCGCCTCAACCTCGCCGACGACGACGCCGACCGCGGCAAGGTCTACCTCGACCTCGCCTCCACCCGGCTCCAGGAGGCGCGCCGCCTCATGGAACGCGGCCGGGGCGGCGAGCTCGACGACGAGTCGGTGGGCGAGATCCGCAGGGCGCTGTCGGGGATGCAGCAGGAGGCCTCCGAGGGCCACCGGCTGCTCGCCGCCGCGTACCGCAAGGACGGTTCGCTGCAGCCGATCGAGACGCTCTCCGCGTTCTCCAGCAACCACCGCAGGGGCTGGACCGAGCTGCGCGGCAAGCTCCCCTCCCGGCTCGACGACGTGGGCAACAAGGTCACCTCCGTCTTCGACGCCATAGAGGACGAAGTGGCCCCGCTGCAGAGGCTGTTGCCGCCCTCCACCGGCTCCGGCCACGGTGACGGCCACGGCGTCCCGGGCAGCGGCGACCGCTCCGCGAGCGGCACCCGCGGGCCCTCGCCCTCGGTCAGCGGCTCCGCGAGCGGGTCCGCCGACGAGCGCGGCGGCGACAAGGCCAGCCCTTCGGCGTCGCGCAGTTCGGACAGCGGCCTCATCGGCGGCACCGGCGATCTGCTCGACCCCACGCCGACCGGCAGCACCTCGGGCGGCGACGGCACCCAGCCGTCGGTCACCCTCCCGCCGCTGCTGCCCGGGCTGCTCCCGGGTCTCGGGCTCAGCGCCGAGGACGACAGGGGCGACTGAGCGGGGACCTCACGGCGGTGGGCCGGGGCGCCATGCCCCGGCCCACCGCCGTGTCCGGCTCCTGCGGGCCGGACGGAAGGCCCGGAACCTCAGAAGAAGACCGAGCGGCGCTGCACCAGCAGCTTGTAGAGGGTGTGCTGGATGGTCTCGCGTACCTGGTCGGTCAGGTTGAAGACCAGCATCGGGTCCTCGGCCGCCTCCGGCGCGTAGCCGTCCGTAGGGATCGGCTCGCCGAACTGGATCGTCCACTTCGTCGGCAGCGGCACCATGCCCAGCGGCCCCAGCCACGGGAACGTCGGCGTCACCGGGAAGTACGGGAAGCCCAGCAGCCGGGCCACCGTCTTGGCGTTGCCGACCATCGGGTAGATCTCCTCCGCGCCCACGATCGAGCACGGGACGATCGGCACCCCGGTCTTGAGCGCGGTCGCGACGAAGCCGCCCCGCCCGAAGCGCTGCAGCTTGTAGCGCTCGGAGAAGGGCTTCCCGAGCCCCTTGAAGCCCTCGGGCATCACGCCGACCACCTCGCCGCGTTCGAGCAGCAGCTGGGCGTCCTCCGCGCAGGCGAGGGTGTGCCCGGCCTTGCGGGCCAGCTCGTTGACGAGCGGCAGCACGAACACCAGGTCCGCCGCCAGCAGCCGCAGGTGCCGCCCCGCGGGATGGTGGTCGTGGACGGCGACCTGCATCATCAGCCCGTCCATCGGCAGCGTCCCGGAGTGGTTGGCCACCACGAGGGCACCGCCCTCGGCCGGGATGTTCTCGATGCCCTTGACCTCGACCCGGAAGTACGACTCGTACAGCGGCCGGAGCAGCGACATCAGGACCTGGTCGGTGAGCTCCTCGTCGTAGCCGAAGTCGTCGACCTCGTAGTCGCCGGTGATCCGGCGGCGCAGGAAGGCCAGACCGTGCGCCACCCGGCGCTCCCAGGGCCCGCCCAGCAGCCGGTCCGCGGCCGAGCCGAGCGCGGCGACCAGCGGGCCGCCCGGTGTGCCGGGGTGCCCCTCAGCGCCCTCCGCCGCGGCCTGCACGCCCTCGGACGCCTCACCGGCACCATCGGTGCCGGGGGTGTCCGCAGAGGCCGTCACGGCGTCCTGGACGGCGTCGGGCTCCGCGGCGACGCGTACGGCACGCTCCTCCACCGGCAGCGCGGCCACCGCGTTCCCGGTGTCGCCGCCCGCCTTTCCGCGGGCCGCGGCCCGCCCACGCGACCGCGGTGCCCCCCTCCGCGTCCGCGTGTCCTCGTCGAACGGGATGACCTTGGCGTCCGCCATGGTGCGGTTCCTCCTCGCAGCATTGCTCACGAGCTCAGTCCTCGGGGGCCGCCCGCGGGGACCAGCGCGGCGAGCCGGTCGACGGCCTCGGCGAGCCGGTCCGGCGGCAGCAGGCCGTGGCCGTGGCTGCGGGCGAAGTCGCCGAAGGTCTCGGCGGTGGTGTACTTCGGGGTGAAGCCGAGCGTCTCGCGCATCTGCGTGGTGTCCACGACCCTGCCGTGGGTGAGCAGCCGGATCTGCTCGCGCGAGAAGTCGGTGACGCCGGCGGTGCGCAGCATCTGGCCCACCCAGGTGACGGCGGGCAGCAGCACCGGCACCGTGGGCTTCCCCAGCCGTCGCGCGGTCTGCGACAGCAGGAGCACCCCGTCACCTGCGATGTTGAACGTGCCGCTGTTGATCGTCCCGTTGCGCTCGTCGCGCAGGGCCAGCATCAGGACGTCGACGACGTCGTCCTCGTGCACGAACTGCAGCCGCGGGTCGTAGCCGAGCACGGTCGGCAGCACCGGCAGCGCGAAGTACTCGGCGAGCGGGGTGTCGGCCCGCGGGCCGAGGATGTTGGCGAACCGCAGAACCGATACGGCAACGTCCGGGCGACGCCGTGCGAAGCCGCGTACGTATCCCTCGACTTCGACCGCGTCCTTGGCGAAGCCGCCGCTGGGCAGCGACTTGGGCGGCATGGACTCGGTGAAGACCGCCGGGTCACGGGGCGCCGAGCCGTACACGCTCGTCGTGGACTTCACCACCAGGCGGCGCACCGTCGGGGCCTTCTGGCAGGCGCCCAGCAGCTGCATCGTGCCGATGACGTTGGTCTCCTTGACCGCGGTCCGGCTGCTCCGGCCGGGCAGCGTGCCGCTGACGTCCATGTGGACCACCGTGTCCACCGAGCGCTCCGCCAGCACCTTCGCGATCATCGGGTGCCTGATGTCGGCACGGACGAACTCCGCGCCGCCCAGATGGTGCGGGGGCGGCATCGTGTCGACCCCGATCACCCGGTCGACGTCGGGGTCGCGCATCACGCGTCGTACCAGCCGGCCGCCGAGCTGGCGGGCGACTCCGGTCACGAGCACCACTTTGCCCAAGATCAGCGCCTTCCCTCGCACCGCATGTACGCACCGTATCGGTTCGATGTTGCGCCGTGATGACGCCCGAACGTACGAGCACCGTCAAGGAGGGCCCGGCCGGCGGTCCCCCCGGGAACGCGACTGCCCTCCCGCCCCCACGGTCCGTGGGGGCGGGAGGGCAGTGAAGTGCGACGCGTAGCTCGCTTACTTCTTGTTGCGACGCTGCACACGCGTACGCTTCAGCAGCTTGCGGTGCTTCTTCTTGGCCATACGCTTGCGCCGCTTCTTGATGACAGAGCCCACGACTACCCTCGCTTCGTTTTCACTCGGTGCGGGGCGTCCGAGCCCACACGACCTACGTCGGCACAGCCTACCCGTCCGCAAGCGCCGAGTAGAAACCGAGGCGGTCGTCAGGCAGTTTCCCCCACCCCCACGTAGGACTCCCGAAGATAGTCATGGACGGCCTGCTCCGGCACCCGGAAGGACCTCCCCACCCGGATCGCCGGCAGATGACCGCTGTGCACCAGCCGGTACACGGTCATCTTGGACACTCGCATCACCGCGGCGACCTCTGCCACGGTCAGGAACACGACCTCGTTGAGAGGCCTCTCGCTTGAAGCCATGACACACCTGAACCTTCCGCACATGACGGGCACCGGCTTCCCCTCCGGTGACTCCCTCTCGCACGTGCGCTCCTCCCCAGATTAGGTGCGGGTGATGCAAGTGGGGAAGAGGAGTAGCGATCGGTTGACTACTGTGACAGACACGCTCGATTGAGTACATAGCGCGTAAGCGGTCGGTAGTAATCGGACCGCACAGCGTCATCAAGCGGAACCACGACCGAAATCCTGCCCTCCGCCTCGGCGACGAAGACCGCGGGGTCGTCCGCATCGGCCAGCCCGATGGCCTCGATGCCCAGCTGACCTGCTCCGCAGACCCAGCCGTGGTCTCCCACCACGAGGCTCGGCAGCAGTCCCCCGCGTCCTGCCGCACCGGCCAGCGCGGCCCGAACCGGGAGCGGGGAGTGCGTGTGTACCGCCGGCGCACCACGGGCGCCCTCACCCGGCGCATCCCGGACCGTCGCGACGCCCCCTACGTACCAGAGGTTGTGCGTGCGTAGGCCGAATTGCGTCGCCATGTCGATACATCGGCCATGCGATGGGGTGAGGACGGGACATCCCGCCGCCGACAACCCGGCCGCCAATCCGGCGTAGAAGCCGAGCAGCCGATGCGGGTGACCAGTACCGATGAGCACGGGCTCCCTGCGCCGCGCGGCCTCCTTCAGCCGGCCGGCGAAGGCCTCGAGCCCCGCGAGCGTGCGGTCCGGGTCGATCACATCCTGCCCGGAAGTGTGCCCCGGGTCAGGCGAAACCCCACATCGGTCGGCCATCAACCGCAGGAGACCGGACTGCGTCCAAGCCCGCGCCGGCTCCAGCCCCAGCGTCTGCCGCGGATCACCCGCGGCGAACAGCCGATAGCTGCGCAGGCTCTTCTCCCGCGGTGTCGTCACGACCCCCGCGATACCCGCCCCCACCAGATGCGCCCGCAGCGCGCCGACAGTCACCACGCGCCGATGGTGGCCTCCCCCGCCCCCCTCACGTGCCGGAACGACCCGGACATCACTCCCGGGGGGCGGCCGTTCGGGTCGGCGTACCCGGCGAAACCCTCCGTACAATACGGACATAGCGCGCGACAGCGATGGGAGAGCCCCCGTGGCCGACATCTCCTCCGACACGGGCGAGTTCGACTACGTCGTGGTGGGGGCGGGATCCGCGGGGTGCGTGCTCGCCGCCCGCCTCTCCGAGGACGACACGGCCCGCGTGCTGCTCCTGGAGGCCGGCGGGGCAGGCCGCCCTCCGGAGGTCTCCGTCCCCGCGGCCTGGCCCGGCCTGCTCGGCACCCCCCTGGACTGGGCGGACCGCACCGTGCCGCAGACCGGGACCGGCCTCGCGGTGCCGTGGCCCCGCGGCCGCGGCCTGGGCGGCAGTTCGGCCATCAACGCCATGAACTTCCTGCGCGGCCACCGCTCCGGCTACGACGCCTGGGCCGCCGAGGGCGCCGAGGGCTGGGGCTGGGACGACCTGCTGCCCTGCTTCCGCCGCAGTGAGGACCTCACCGGCGTCCCGGGCCGCGACCCGGAACTGCGCGGCATGGAAGGACCCCTGCGGGTCGGCCCCGCCGCCGACCGCCACCCCGTCGCCCGGGACTTCCTGCGCGCCGCCGTCGACGCCGGCCACCCGGAGGCGGGCGACCTCGCCGGCGGCCTGGAGGAGGGGTTCGGCTGGGGCGACCTCAGCATCGCCGACGGCGTACGCCAGGACGCCGCCACGGCCTACCTGCGCCCGGCACGGCACCGGCCGGGCCTGCACGTGCTGACCGGGGCCCTGGCGCACCGGGTCCTCCTGACCGGGGAACGCTGCACGGGCGTGGAGTACGCCGTGGACGGCGGGCTGCGCACCGCCCGCTGCTCCCCGTCGGGGCAGGTGGTCCTGGCCGCGGGCGCGGTCGGCACCCCGCAACTGCTCATGCTCTCCGGCATCGGCCCCCGCAACCACCTGCGCCACTGGGGCATCCCCACCGCCGTGCACCTGCCCGGCGTCGGCTCCCACCTGCTGGACCACGTGGCCTGCGGCGTCGTCGTACGGGCCCCCCGCCCCGTCCCGCCGGGCGCCAACAACCACGGCGAGGTCCAGGGCCTGATCCGCACCCGGCCCGACGCACCGGGCCCCGACGTGCAGTTGCAGGTCGTCGACGTCCCGATCCGCGAGGAGAGCCTGCCCGGGCCGGCCGTCGGCGAAGGCTGGACGATCACGGTCGCCCTCATGGCGCCGTACGGCCACGGAACCGTCCGGCTCTCCGGCACCGCCCCCGGCGCCCCACCGCTCATCGACCCCCGCTACTACGCCGACATCCGCGACCTCGACACGATGGTGCGGGGCCTGGACGCGGCCCGGGAGCTCGCCTCCGGCCCCGCGCTGGCGGACTGGTACGGCGAGGAGGTCCTCCCCGGCCCGGACACCACCGGCGGCACCGAGCTGCGCGCCTACCTCGGCCGCAACCTGCGCTCCTGCAACCACTACGCGGGCACCTGCCGCATCGGCACCGACGCGTACGCCGTCGTCGACCGCGCCCTGCGGGTGCGCGGTGTCGACGGTCTGCGCGTGGCCGACGCCTCGGTGATGCCGGCCCCGGTCTCGGCCAACACCAACGCCACGGTCTACGCCATCGCCGAACGTGCGGCGGAGCTGCTGCGGGCCGGCGCCCGACCGCCCCTCGCAGGGCCCGGCCGTGCCCAAGGCCTGACCGAGTACACCTAGGCCAGCAGCCCGTGCAGCGGGAAGACCGCCCGCCGGGTCGCCAGGATCGCCTGGTCCAGCCGGTCCGCCGGGTCGTACCCCGCGTCGTGGAAGCCGGTGAACGCCGCGTCCCGGCCGTCCGTCATCCGCAGCGGCCCCATCTGCCGCGTCCTGCGGTACACCTCCGCCCGCCACTCCTCGGGCGTCGCCGCCTCCGGCGCGACCGGCTGCCCGGCGGCGATGCCCACCAGGTGCGTCCACGTCCGGGGCACCACGTCGACCACCGCGTAACCGCCCCCGCCCAGGGCGACCCAGCGGCCCTCGGCGTGCTCGTGCGCCAGGCCGTGCAGCGCCTCCGCGACCGCCCGCTGCGCGTCCAGGCTCACCGCGAGGTGCGCCAGCGGGTCCTCGAAGTGCGTGTCCGCCCCGTGCTGGGTCACCAGCACCTGCGGCCGGAAGGCCGCGAGCAGCTCCGGGACGACCGCGTCGAACGCCCTGAGCCAGCCCTCGTCCCCGGTGCCGGCCGGCAGCGCCACGTTCACCGCGCCGCCCTCCGCCTCTGGGCCGCCGGTCTCCTCCGGCCAGCCGGTCTGCGGGAAGAGCGTGCGCGGGTGCTCGTGCAGCGAGATCGTCAGCACGCGCGGGTCGTCCCAGAAGGCCGTCTGGACGCCGTCCCCGTGGTGCACGTCCACGTCCACGTACGCGACGCGCTCCGCGCCCAGCTCCAGCAGCCGGGCGACGGCCAGCGCGGCGTCGTTGTAGACGCAGAACCCCGAGGCCATCCCGGGCATCGCGTGGTGGAGCCCGCCCGCGAAGTTCACGGCGTGCGTCACCTCGCCGCGCCACACCGCCTCGGCCGCCCCCACCGACTGGCCCGCGATCAGCGCCGAGACCTCGTGCATGCCCTCGAACGCCGGGGTGTCCTCGGTGCCGAGGCCGTACGCCAGTTCCGTCATGCCCTTGGGGTCGGCGGAGGCCCGGCGCACCGCCGCCACGTACTCCGCGTCGTGCACCAGGCGCAGCGTCGAGTCGCCGGCCGCGGGGGCCGCGGCCACGGTCACCGCCCGGTCCAGACCGAAGGCCCGGACCAGCCCCATGGTCAGTGCGAGCCGCACCGGGTCCATCGGATGGCCGCGACCGAAGTCATAGCCCGTTACCTGCTCGTCCCACATCAGCTGTGCGCGGCCGCTCATGGTCGACACCGTATCGGGCGGGCTCCGCCCCGAACGAGCGGGCGTACAGCAGCGTCGCCGTCACCAGCAGCATCGGGACCAGCATCGCCCCCCGGTAGCTCCACACGTCGCCCAGCGCGCCCACCAGGGGCGAACCGACCAGGAATCCCACGTAGTTGAAGATGTTCAACCGCGCGATCGCCGTGTCCGACGCCCCCGGAAAGAGCCGCCCGGCGGCCGCGAACGTCTGCGGCACGATCACGCACAGCCCCAGGCCCAGCAGCGTGAACCCTGCCATCCCCACCCACGCGCCCGGCGCGCCCGCGACCACCGCGAAGCCCGCCGCCGCCACCAGCGCGCCCGCGCGCACCACCGCCGCCGCCCCGAAGCGCCGCACCCCGAGGTCGCCGACCGCGCGGCCCAGGAGCGTGGTGACCATGTAGACGTTGTACGGGACGGTCGCCAACTGCTCGGAGCTGCCGAGCACGTCCTGCAAGTACTTCGCGCTCCAGTTGGAGACGGTGGAGTCCCCGATGTACGCGAAGGCCATCACCATGCAGAGCGGCAGCAGCAGCCGCATCGCCACCGCGGTCGCGGCCGGCGAAGCCGCCCCGTCCTGCCCGTCCGGGGCATCGGCCTTCTGGTCGACGTACCAGCGACTGCCCACCAGCGTCAGCGGGATCAGCACCGCGACCACCGGCCCGTAGAGCACCGCCAGCGACAGGTGCCAGTGCGCCCCCGCCCAGGCCAGCGACGCCCCCAGGATGCCGCCGAAGCTGTACGCGGCGTGGAAGCCCAGCATGATGCTGCGCCCGTACGCGCGCTGCAGGCTCACCCCGAGCATGTTCATGGACGCGTCCAGGGCGCCGACGCATATCCCGAAGACGGCCAGCGCCGTCGCCAGCTGCCACAGCGCGTCCCCTGCGCCGGCGCCCAGCAGCGCCAGGCACACCACGGGCTGCACCCAGCGCAGCACCACGCTCGGCCGCACCCGCTTGACCAGGTGCTCGGTGACGACGCTGCCCACGCCCGCCAGGACGGGCACCGCGGCCAGGAACACGGGCAGCAGCGCGTCACTGATGCCGTAACGGTCCTGCAGCGCCGGGATCCGGGTCACCAGCAGCGCGAACGCCGCCCCCTGCGCGAAGAAACTGACGGCCAACGAGGCCCGTCCGTGGCGCAATCCGCCGTCGATGCCGTCCATGAGCGTGCAGCGTAGGGCCGCAGGCTACGGACGGGTAGATCGATCACACGAACAGTTTCGCGGGCAGCTCCGCCATGTCCGCGAACAACTCCCGCGCCCCGGCTCCCGCTCCCGCCAGCTTCTCCGCCGGCGTCATCGCCGTGAAGCCGTACGCGTCCATCCCGGCCGCCACCGCGGCCTGCACCCCGAGCGGACTGTCCTCCACCACGGCGCACCGCTCCGGCGCCACGCCCATCGTGCGCGCCGCGTGCAGGAACAGGTCGGGTGCCGGCTTCCCGCACCCGACGTCCTGGGCGCTGAAGATCCGCTCCTCGTCGAAGTACCCGTACAGCCCGGTCTTCTTCAGCGCCACCCGGATCCGCTCGTGGCTGCCCGAGGACGCGACGCAGTACGCCACCCCGTCCGCCGCCAGCTTCCCCAGCACGGTCGCCACGCCCGGTACCGGCTCCAGTTGACGCCGGAAGCCCTCGAAGACCCGTGCGTAGTACGTGGCGTCGAAGTCCTCCGGCAGCCGCTGCCCCGTGCGCTCGGCGACGAGGTCGTGGACGCGGTGCATCGCGGAGCCCATGTAGTCGCGGACGGACTCCTCGTACGTGGTGGGGTGGCCCAACTCCGTCAGCAGGCCCGCCAGGATGCGGTTGGCGATCGGCTCGCTGTCCACGAGCACGCCGTCGTTGTCGAAGATGACCAGGTCGTAGCGCACCGCCCCACTGTAGTCGGGCACCGGATCCGGCCGGCTCTGCGTATTGCGGGACAACGCAGAAAAGCCCCAGCCCCCGA
Source organism: Streptomyces sp. PA03-1a (assembly GCF_033792805.1). Taxonomy (NCBI): domain Bacteria; kingdom Bacillati; phylum Actinomycetota; class Actinomycetes; order Kitasatosporales; family Streptomycetaceae; genus Streptomyces; species Streptomyces sp. PA03-1a. The sequence continues at coordinate 314 of NZ_JARAVO010000090.1, read as the reverse complement.
GTCAAAACTCGGGGGCTGGGGCTCAAAATTTGTTCGGCGGCGTCCTACTCTCCCACAGGGTCCCCCCTGCAGTACCATCGGCGCTGAAAGGCTTAGCTTCCGGGTTCGGAATGTAACCGGGCGTTTCCCTAACGCTATAACCACCGAAACACTATGAAACTGTCGAACCAACGGTTCGTTGTTTCAGAACTACACAGTGGACGCGAGCAACCTATGGACAAGCCCTCGGCTTATTAGTACCGGTCAGCTCCACCCATTACTGGGCTTCCACATCCGGCCTATCAACCCAGTCGTCTACTGGGAGCCTTAACCCC
>NZ_JARAVO010000008.1:0-68904 GCF_033792805.1 Streptomyces sp. PA03-1a | reverse complement strand
CTCCGGGAGCCCCGCATGAGCCCCCAGACCACCGATGTCCTCGTCATCGGCAGCGGCTTCGGCGGTGCGATACCCGCCTACCACCTCGCCGCCGCGGGAGCCCGGGTCACCGTCCTCGAACGCGGACCGCGCCTGGCCACCGAGGACTTCACCCACGACCTCGACCTGGGCGCGTACCCCCGCATCGTCGACGTGATCAAGGGAGACGGCATCTCGGTCGTCGCGGGCAACTGCGTGGGCGGCGGCAGCGTCGTCTACTTCGCCGCGTCGCTGCGCGCGCCGTCCTTCGTCTTCGACCGGCGCGACGCCTCGGGACGGCGGCTGTGGCCCGCCTCCCTCACCCGCGCCGCCCTCGACCCCTGGTACGAGCAGGTCGAGCAGGCCCTGCCCGTGACGAAGCTCGACTGGCCCGACGTCTCGTACGCGGGCGGCGTGCTGGCCGCCGCCTGCGACCGCGCCGGGCACACCTGTAACCCGGTGCCCGTCGCCGTCGACCGGGCCCGCTGCACCGACTGCAACTGGATGCTCTCGGGCTGCCGATTCGGCGCCAAGCGCTCCATGCTGCTCAACTACCTGCCCGCCGCGGAGGCCCACGGGGCCGAGATCCGCCCCCTGCACGAGGTGCAGCTGATCCGCCCGTCCACGGTGCCCGGATACCGCTACGCCGTCGACTACACCACCGTGGACCCGGCGGACTACACCTGCCCCACCGGCGCGGGCACCGTCCACACCAAGGTCCTGGTGCTGGCCGCGGGCGCGGTCGGCACACCGGTCCTGCTGCAGCGTTCGGCGCTCGCCCTGGGGGGAGTCCCGCCGGCCGTCGGCGGCTACTTCTCCGGCAACGGCGACCGGGTCAGCGTCGCGGAGATGGACGAGGGCAAGGTCCGCTCCCTGCTCGGGCTGGCGCGCAGCGCGACGGTGGCGTACGAGGCGCTGCACATCGGGATGCCGATCACCGCGGCGTCCTTCGACCGACTCGACGCCCGGGCGCCGGAGTTCTCCCGCTTCACCCTCCAGCAGATCTACTTCCCGACCGTGACCAACTCCCTCGCCCAGACCGCCGGGGGGCGTTGGTCGGGCGTCGCCAAGAAGCAGATGCGGGCCCGCTGGCGCTCCTGGCTCACCGTGCTCGCCATGACCGAGGACGAGGCCGAGGGCAGCTTCGGCGTGCCGCCCCTCACCGGCAGTTTCACCCGCCTGGCCAACGGGCTGGGCCTGGGCACCATGCGGTTCGCACCGACGGCCGGCACGCGGCGCGGCTGGTCCGAGGCCGACACCCACGCACGGGCGGTACTGGAACGGGACGGCCTCGCCACCGTCCGCCCGTGGAGCGAGGACGTGGCGGGCACGGTGACCGCCCATCCCCTCGCCTCCTGCCGGCTCGGCGACTCCGCCGCGATCTCCGCGCTGACCGAGCTCAACGAGCTGCGCACCCACCCCGGCCTCTTCGTGACGGACGGTGCGGCCGTCCCCACCTCCCTCACCGTCAATCCCTCCCTGACCATCGCGGCCCTCGCGGAGCGTGCCTGCCCCGCCATCGCCGCCCGCTGCGCCCAGTACGGCGTCGCCGTGCGCTACGCACCGAGCGATCCGCTCACCGGCGCGACCCGCGGGGGCGACATCGCGGCGGCGGCCCGTGCCGTCGCGGCCCGCGCGGGGGCTTGAGTCTCCCCCGGGGGGAGACGGAAGAGTGGAGGTGTGAACGGCGACGCGCGCTACTCGATCGGCGACCTGGCCCGGCGCACCGGGCTGACGGTCAAGACCATCCGCTCCTACTCCGACCGGGGGATCGTGACGCCGGCCGGCCGTAGTCCGGCCGGCTACCGCCGCTACGGCGACGAGGCCCCAGCCCGGCTGGAACTCGTGCGGACCCTGCGCGAGCTGGGACTCGACCTGGCCACGATCCGGCGGGTCGTGGACCGGGAGCTGTCCCTGCCCGAGGTCGCGGCGGCCCATGCCGCGGCCCTGGAGGCGCAGATCCGCACCTTGCGGCTGCGGCGCGCGGTGCTGACGGCCGTGGCCCGGCGCGGGTCCACCCCGGAGGAGACCGAGCTCATGCACGAACTGGCCGGGCTGTCCGCGGTGGAACGCGGACGGCTCATCGACGACTTCCTCGACGCCGTCCTCGGCGGACCCGGTGACCTCGCGGACGCCCCCACGCTCGCGGGCCTGCGCCGCTCCCTCACCCCGGAGCTGCCCGAGGACCCCGAGCCGGACCAGGTCCAGGCGTGGGTGGAGCTCGCCGAACTGTCACGGGACCCCGGCTTCCGGGCCACGATGCGCCGGATGGCCGGGGAGCACGCGGCCGACCGTGCCCGGGCCGGGACCACGTCGCCGCGCCGCGACGTCGTCGCGTCGGTCGGCGAGCGGGTCGGCCCCGCCGTGGCCGCCGGCGTCGACCCCGCCTCCGACCGGGCGCGTACGGTCGTCGCGGCCGTCGCCGCGGAGTGCGCGGACCTCCTCGGCGCCGCGGACGGCGCCGAGCTCCGGCGACGACTGCTGACCCGTCTGCGGACCGCGTCCGACCCACGCCGGGAGCGGTACGCCCGGCTGCTCGCGGTGGTCAACGGCTGGCCCGTCCTGGAGAGCCGCGGGCCCGCCCTCGACTGGGCCGTCCGCGCCCTGGAGGCCGCCGCAGCGTGACCGGACGGCTCGCCGGGCCCTCACGCCGGTGCGCCGGACCCAGGTCCCGTCAGGTAGCGGGGGCGGATCACCGGCAGTAACTTGGGCGGCGGGTTCGCCCCGCACCGCCGGCCGTGCCGCGAGGCCGCCGGGGACGGAGCTCGGCCTTTCGGAGGGTGCGATGAGGGTAAGCCGATGACTGCCCCCTCCGGGCTGTCACGTTTCCGGCCGGCCGTGGTCATCGTCCTGCTCCTGGCGGTGGGGGCGGGGCTGTTCGCCGGTTCGTACAGCTTCGCCATGGCACATCCGACACCGCATCACATCCCGATCGGCGTCGTGGACGACTCCCCCCAGCTGCAGAAGTTCGTGGCGGGCATGGACTCGGGTCTGAGCACCGAACTGCTGCAGCGCCGCTTCGCCACGCGGGCGGCCGCCGTCGACGCCGTCGACCGGCAGCATGTGTTCGCCGTGGCGCAGACCAGGGCCGGGGGCGGCGCCGTCTCGTTCGACCTGGTGCCGGCCGCGGGGGCCTCGGTGGCGCGTGTGCTGGCGGCGGCGGCCCCGGTGGCGGCCGCGCAGGCAGGGGTGCGGCTGACCCTCGGCGACCTCAGACCGCTGCAGCCCGGCGACCCGCAGGGGCTCGCGATCTTCTACATCACGCTCGCCGCGGTCATCGTGGGCTTCCTGGGCGCGGTGCAGCTGACCGTGCACGCGTCGGAGCTCAGACCGCTGGAGCGCTTCCTGACGATCGTCGCGTACTCCGCGCTCGGAAGCCTGTCCATCGTCGCGGTGGTGGACTGGGGGCTGCACGTGCTGCGGCTGCCCTTCCTCCAGTCCTGGGCGATCCTGACCCTCACGATGGTGACCTCGGGGCTGGTGTTCACGGCGTTCTACATGCTGTTCGGCAAGTGGGCCATCCTGCCGACCTGGTTGCTCATGGTGCTGCTCGGCAACCCGTCCTCGGGCGGGGCGGTGTCCTGGCTGCTCCTGCCCGAGCCGCTGGGGGCCGTCGGCCGCTGGCTGCCGCCCGGGGCCTCGGTCAACGCCCAGCACAACGCGATCTACTTCGCCGAGAACCAGTACGCCTTCCCGTACCTGGTGCTCTTCGGCTGGGCGGCGGCGGCCGCCGCGGTGGCGTGGACCTGGCGGCGGCGCCGGTACCCGCACATGTGACCCCGTACGGTCGTACCGGACGGCGTCACACCCGTACGGCGGCCGCTCAGCGGCGGTGCCGCTGCGCGGTCACGATGTCCCGCGTCGCACGCTCGGCGGATCCGCTGAGCCGCTGGACGCGGGCGGCGAAGACCGGGAACTGCCCGGCGACGGCGCTGAGCAGGCGCAGCTCGGGCGGGGCCACGTTCACCTCGCCGAGGTTGCGTTCGACGGCCCGGACGACCCCCGCCGTGACCTGTCGGGGCGTCACGGTACGCGCCCCGGCGGGCGCCTTGGCACCCGTGTCGGCGAACATGCCCGCGTCCCGGACGAATCCGGGCTGGACCAAGGACACCCCGACACCGGTCCCGTGCAGGTCCTCGCGGAAGCCGTGGGCGAAGCCGCGGAGGCCGAACTTGGTCGCGCTGTACAGGGAGGTGGACCGCGAGGCGGCCTTGCCGGACAGTGAGCCGATGAGGACGATGTGGCCCCGCCCGGCCCCGACCATGGCCGGCGCCAGCAGCCGCGCGAGCAGAACCGGTGCCCGCAGGTTCACCATCAGGGCGCGGTCGAGCTGGTCGGGGGAGTAGTCCAGCAGCTCGCCGCTGCTCGGCAGGGCGGCGTTGGCCACGAGGACGTCGACGCCGGCGCACTCGGCGGCCAGCCGCTCCACGTCGGCGCGATCCGCGAGGTCGGCGGGGACGGCCCTCGCGTCCAGGCTCTTGGCCAAGGGTTCGAGGACGTCGGCGCGGCGCCCGCTGAGGGTCAACCGCGCGCCCCTGGCGGCGAGTTCGCGCGCCATGTCCTGGCCGAGCCCACCCGTGGCACCGGTGAGCAGAACAGTTGCACCGGCGATGCGCATCCGTCTAACCTCCCGTCTCGTTCGTTCGAACGAACAATAGGGAGAGGGGGCGGCCGTGTCCACTGCCCGTACCGAGGGGCTTGCGGCGCAGGCCCGGGCGTTGCGTGAAGGCGATGTCACCGCGGCGGAGCTGGTGCGCGTGACGCTCGGCCGCATCGACGCCACCCAGCCGACCGTCAACGCCTTCCGCCGCGTGCGTGCCGAGGCCGCCCTGGCGGAGGCCGAGGAGGCCGACCGGCGGCTGGAGCGCGGCGAGCGGCTGCCGCTGCTGGGCGTCCCCGTCGCGATCAAGGACGACACGGACCTGGCGGGCGAACCGACCGCGTTCGGTTGCGCCGGGGCCTTCCCGGCCAAGTCCGAGGACGGCGAGGCGGTACGGCGGCTGCGCGCGGCCGGCGCGATCGTCGTCGGCAAGACCAACACCTGTGAGCTGGGGCAGTGGCCGTTCACCGAGGGCCCCGCCTTCGGTGCCACCCGCAACCCGTGGGACCTGGGGCACACTCCCGGGGGTTCCTCCGGCGGCGCCGCGGCAGCGGTGGCCGCCGGGGTGGTGGCCGCGGCGCTGGGCTCGGACGGGGCGGGTTCGGTCCGCATCCCCGCGGCGTGGACGCGTCTGGTGGGCATCAAGCCGCAGCGTGGCCGGGTCTCCACCTGGCCCGACGCCGAGTCCTTCCACGGCCTGACCGTCAACGGCCCGCTCGCCCGCACCGTTGGCGACGCGGCGCTGCTGCTGGATGCCGCCGCCGGACAGCACCCGGGCGACCTCCACCGGCCCCCGGGCATCGCCGCCGTCGAGGCGGCCGGACGCGAACCGGGCCGGCTGCGGATCGCAGTGTCCTGGCGGCCCCCGTTCGTCGCCGCCCGTGCCCCGCTCCACCCGTCCGTGCGCCGCGCGCTCGGGGACCTGGCCGACGCCCTCGCCCGGCTGGGCCACGAGGTGGAGGAGGCCGAGCCGCGCTACGGCCTGATCGGACTGAGCTTCCTGCCCCGCGCGTTCGCCGGCATCAGCCAGTGGAGCGACCGCGTCCCGGACCGCACGCTCCTCGACCCCCGCACCCTGACCGCCTCCCGGAACGGGCGCCTGCTCGCCGGGGCCGCCCTGCGCCGCGCCCGCCGCGCGGAGGGCGGCCAGCACCGCCGGATCGGCGAGATCTTCTCCCGCTTCGACGTGCTCCTCACCCCCGCCACCGCCACCCCGCCCCCGGCCGTGGGCGCCATGACCGAGCTGTCCGGGCGGCGCACCGACCAGGCGGTGATCGCGGCCTGCCCGTACGCCTGGCCCTGGAACGTGCTCGGCTGGCCCGGCATCAGCGTCCCGGCGGGCTTCGGCGACGGCCTGCCGGTGGGCGCCCAGCTCCTCGGGCCGGCCCACAGCGAGCCCCTGCTGATCTCGCTCGCCGCACAGCTGGAGAGCGATCAGCGCTGGTACGAGCAGCGCGCCCCCGCCGCGGTGACACAATGACAGGCATGCCCAACCCCGCCGGCACCCGCCAGAACATCATCAGTGCCGTCCTGCGGATCATCGGTCAGGACGGTGTCGCCGCGGTCACCAACCGGCGCATCGCCCAGGAGGCCGGGGTGTCCCTCGGCTCGGTGACCTACCACTTCGCCACGCAGCACGACCTGCTGCGGGAGAGCCTGCTGCACTTCGTGGAGGAGGAGACCGGCCGCTTCACCGAACTGGCCGCCCGGGGGCAGGAGGAGGGCATCGACCTCAAGGGTGCCGCCGCGCTGGTGGGGCAGGTCGCCGAGGGGACGGGCTTCGACAGCACCCACCTCGCGCCCTTCGAGCTGTACGTCCAGGCCGGCCGCGACCCCGCGCTGCGGGACGCCGCGGCGGAGTGCTTCGCCGCCTACGACCGGCTCGCCGCGTCCGTGCTGACCGCCCTCGGCGTGCCGGACGCCGAGGAGGCCGCCTCGACGGTCGTGGCCCTGGTGTTCGGGATGCAGCTGCGCCGCCTGGCCACCGGCAGCTCGGCCGAGAGCCTGGTCGACGCGCTGCTCCTGCTGGCACGGGGCGCCTCGGGCGCCCGCTGACCCGGGCCCGCCGGACTACGCGCGCGCCTGCCCGGCCGCCGCGGCGGCGAGCTTCGTGACCTCGTCCGCGGCCCGCTTGGCGCGTCCGGAGACCTTCCAGGCGACCATGCGCATCGCCACGGCCGGCGACGGGGGGAAGACGCCGAGCTGGCCCAGCATCGTGACGTCGTCACGCAGCGCCTCGTGCCGGACGACCTTGCCGTCGCGGAGGTCGAGCAGGTGCACCTGCTCGAAGTCGACCTCGCGCCCCGTGGGAGGGATCGCCTGGTCGAGGACGCCGTCCCGGAAGCGCACGAACGGACCGGTGTGCCGTCCCTGCATGCGCAGCCGGATCCAGACCTGATCGTCGTTGCGCGCGATGCCCAGCACGGGGAAGCGCAGGTCGCTGAAGGCCGAGCGGAGCCACGCGCCAGAGGCCAGCGTTCCCGCCGGGCCGGGTGTCGAACAGGCCGCGGGCGAGACGGCCGCCTCCCGGTTGTGGTTGTCGGCGCCCACGACCTCGGCGGCCAGCGCCGCGTCGCCCGTCTCCAGGATCCGGAAGAGCCCTTCGGCCAGGTCCTTGGCGTCCATCGCCATCGTTCCCACCTTTCGCCCGCCCGTCCTGCGGGCCGGTCTCACCGGATGCGCGAGCCGCGCATCCGATATTGAGGTTATAGAGGACCGATTGGATAGGTCAAAGCGGCACTGATAGTAGGATGACGGCATGGTCACCAAGCGCGCATACGTCTCCCCGCTCCGTGAACAGGCCGCGGCGCGGACGCGTGCGGTGATCCTCGAACAGGCGGAGCAGCTCTTCGCCGAACGCGGCTACGGGCGGGTGACCGTCGCGGACATCGCGGCGGCGGCCGGGGTCGCGTCGAAGACGGTCTTCGCGAGCGTCGGCAGCAAATCGGAGGTCCTGGACCGGATCGTCGACAAGGCCGTCGTGGGGTCCGGTTACGAGGGGGCCGTCGCGCGCATCCTGGCCGTACGGACGCCCGAGGGCGTCCTCCGGGCGCTCGCCGGCGGCACCCGGGCGGGCAACGAGAGCCAGTTCAAGGCGCACGAGGCGATTCAGAAGGCGTTGCCCGTGCACGAGAACGGCGAGGCGCTGTGGGAAAGGGCGACGGCGGACTACCGGGAGGCGCTGCGCGCGGTCGCCCGGCATTTCCTGGCGGTGAGCGCACCCGCCCCGCGCTACTCGCCGGAGGAGACCGCCGACCTGCTTTGGTTCTGGTTCGGCCCGACCGGCTGGCGCACGCTCGTGGTGGAGAACGGCTGGTCGTGGGACCGGGCCGAGGAGGTCCTGTACCGCACGGCGATGGACGCCCTCGTGTGAAACCGCGGCTTCCCGAGCGTGGAGGAATGCGGGGGAAATCGCGTGATGATGTGTCACAAACCCGGTCCGGGTGTCACTCGTTAAGGCGATCCGTGGATTGACGGGCGTTCACCGGGGAATGCGTTCTGGCGAAAGGGAGTGATTCTTCATGGATTTGAAGATTCGCAGGCTCGTTTTCGGTGCGGGAATGCTGGGAGTCGTGCTGGGCACCGTGGTCGGGGTGCTCTCGGCGGGCACGGTCTACAGCGTCGTCGTCGGCGCGTTGCTGTGCGCGACGGCCGGTGTCGTCGCGGTCCTCTACTGGGGCGAGCACGGAGGCGCCCGGCGCCGCCGTGCCCGGTGGGCCCAGCGGCCGGAGCAGATCCCGCACCCGCGGCGGTTCGGGCGGCTCGACGGCCCCGACGCCTTCCGCTACTGACCCGACGGGGCGCGGCGCCCGGGACCGGAACCGGGACGCGGGAGCGCCGGCTTCCCTGGCGCCCCCATACAACGCCCGAAGCGGGGAAGGCGGGCATCCGACGCCACAGTGGAGGTGCCCATGTCGCCCGTGTCCCACCGTGTCCACGACCCCCGCCACCCGTCCGACGCCCTCGCCCGCAGTCGGCGAACGTCCCCGCCGCACGCGGAGGATCTGCGATGATCGCCGCATTGGTGCTCGGGCTGCCGGTGTTCCTGCTCGGGCTGATGCTCGTCCTGTCCGCAGTGGAGGACCGGATCGTGAGTCCTCCCCCCACCCAGCCGTCGGCAGGCCCCAACGCGCCCGGCACGCAAGCGCCGTAGGGCGACCGCCCACCACGGCCCCCCGGCGGTCCGGCGGCGGAGGAGGCACGTTGCCCGAAGCCGGCGCAACCACCGATACCGAAGCAACCCCCGATGCCGGGCCAGGCGGCCTCATCGTCTTCCTCAACGGGACGTCCAGTTCGGGGAAGTCGAGCATCGCCAGGGAACTGCTGCTCACCCTGGACGGGACCTACTTCCACATGCCGGTGGACGCGTTCCACGCCATGCGGTCCCGTCGCGAGGTGGGCCCGGAGGAATTGCCGGGCGTACTGCGGCGCACCTGGCGGGGATTCCACCGCGCGGTCGCCGGCATGGCCGCCGGGGGCAACAACGTGGTGGTCGACCACGTCCTCAGCGAGCCCTGGCGCCTGCGGGACTGCCTCGGGCTGTTCCCCCCGAGGGACGTCGTCCTGGTGGGGGTGCACTGCTCGCCCGGGGAACTCCGGCGGCGCGAACGCGATCGCGGGGACCGCCCCGAAGGCCTGGCGGCCCGTCAGTCCGGACTCGTCCACGCCCACGGCCTCTACGACGTCGAGTGCGACACGACCGAGGCCTCCGCGGCGGAGTGTGCCCGCCGCATCCGTGACTTCCTGCCCCGCAGGCCGTTCCCGACCGCGTTCGAGCGACTGGCGGCCGTCACCCGGTGAGTTCCTGGGTGCCGAGCACGGTGAGCAGCGCCAGGCGGTCGGCGTCCTCGGTGCCGGGTTCTGCGGTGTAGACCATGATGCGCAGGTCGCTGCCCGTCACGGTGAGTACGTCGCAGTCGAGGGTCAGCGGGCCCACGCGCGGGTGGTCGAACGTCTTGCGGGCCGCCTCGTGGCGGCCGACCGCGCCGGCGTCCCACAGCTCGGCGAAGCGGTCGCTGTTCGCGCGGAGGTCGGAGACGAGCCGGCGCACCTGCGGGTCGGCCGGGTAGCGGTCGGCGGCCGCGCGGAGGTCGGCGACGAGCGCCGACTCGAAGGCGGCCAGGTACTCCGGGGTGCGCCGGATCCGCTCGCCCCCGCCGACGAAGTGGTTCCAGACCCCGTTGCGCTGGTTGCCGCGCCACCCGGACGGATCGCCCATGAGCGCCGCGTACGGGGGATTGGCCACCAGCAGCGTCCAGGACGCGTCGTAGACGGCGACCGGGGTGCCGGTCAGCCGGTCGAGCAGACGCTGGACGCTGGGCGTGATGTAGGCGGGGACGGTGTCCGGTCCCGGGGGCGCCAGACCGGCCAGCTGGAACAGGTGCCCGCGCTCGTCCGGGGACAGCCGCAGCGCCCTGGCCAGGGCTTCCACGACCTGCGCCGACGGATGGGAGGCCCGGCCCTGTTCGAGCCGGGTGACGTAGTCGACGGAGATCCCCGCCAGCTGGGCCAGTTCCTCCCGGCGCAGTCCCGGGGCACGCCGGTGCCCGCCGACCGGCAGCCCGGCGGCCTCGGGGGCCACCCGCTCCCGCCACCGCCGCACCGCTCTGCCGAATTCCGTCGCCGCCATGCCCCCAGTGTGCTGCGCGGGCCGCGTGGCTGCCTGGTACCCGCAGTCCCAGGAGGTCCGGCGACGGTGGTACGGGGCCGGCCCGGGGCGACCGCCGACATTTGACTCAGTCCAAACTGAGATTTACGTTGGGATTTACGAGGGAACGGAGTCCGGGTCCGCTGGGACGTGCGTCATCCCGGGAGCCGTCCTCTCGCCCCGGCGGTGCGGCCGGCGCCGACAGTTGGCCCCGGCGCCCGGACGCGCCGCCGGACTCAGGCGGTGACCATGCGCGACAGACGGTGCAGGCTGTCGTCCAAGGCCTGGTTCACGACGTCCTCCGGCGGCGCGATGCTCTCGTCGGAGAACGACAGGTGGATGGTCACCTCGCTGGTCCGCTCGTCGGTCCGGTCCACCTGCAGCCAGCCCGCGTAGCGGTCGTCCTCGCTGGTACCCCACTCCAGCCGTTTGTGCGCGCGGTCGGCCCGGAAGAGCGCGGCCGCGTCCCGTCCGGTGTCGTCGTCGTGCACGGTGACGGCGGGCGGTTCGGCGGCGTGGACGTGCAGCTCGTCGGGGAGCCAGGACTCGATGCGGCCGAGGTCCTCCGCCCGGTCGAAGACGCGGTCCGCGGAGGCCGTCATGTTCATGGAGCGCTCGAACTCGCTCACGGCGATCCCACCTCCTCAGGGGGAGACTTCAAGTGTCCCTTCGCCGCGACGAGGCAGCCACCGGGCCCCCTTCCGCCCTTCCGGAGCGGCGGGCCGCCCGGCAGCGCCCACAATGGACTCCACCGGCGTCCGGAACGCCGGTCACCACCGTCGTCTGACCCTGGAGCGCAGCCGATGCCCGGCAAGATCACGCTGTCCACCTGGCCCACCCCCGTCGAGCCCATGCCGCGCCTGGCCGCCACCCTCGGCCTGGGCGCGGACGACCTGTGGATCAAGCGGGACGACCTCACCGGGCTGGGCGGCGGCGGCAACAAGGTCCGCAAGCTGGAGTGGACGGTCGGCGAGGCGCTCGACGCGGGCGCGGACACCCTGGTGACGGTCGGCGCGGCGCAGAGCAACCACGCCCGCCTCACCGCCGCGGCCGGCGCGCGCCTCGGGCTCGACGTCGTCCTCGTCTTCCCCGGCAAGGAACCCGAAGCCGGGTCCGGCACCGGCAACCTCGTGCTCGACGGCCTCTTCGGCGCCAGGGTCGTCTGGGCCGGCGACGCCGAGCCCGCCGACCTCGCGGGCGTCGCCGAGGAGGTGTGCGGGCAACTGCGCCGCGAGGGCGCACTGCCCCACCTCATCCCCTTCGGCGGATCCAGCCCGACCGGTGCCCGCGGGTACGTCGAGGCCGGTGAGGAGCTCCACGCCCAACTGCCGGACGTCGCCCACGTGGTGGTCGCACTCGGCTCCGGCGGCACCATGGCCGGTCTCGTCGCCGCACTGGGTGAGGAACGGGTCCTGGGCGTCCACTGCGGCGCCGTGACCGGACCCGCCGCCATCGTGGCGGACCTGGTGGGGGAGGTCGCCCACCGTGCCGTCGCCCCGGAGTCGCTGCGCATCCGCACCGACCAGGTCGGCGCCGGCTACGCGACGCTCCACGAACCGGTCCTGGAGGCGATGCGTACGGCGGCGGCCACCGAGGGCATCGCCCTGGACCCCACCTACACCGGCCGCGCCATGGCCGGTCTGGCCGCGGCGGTGCGCGACGGCGACATCCGCCGCGGGCGGCGCACCGTCTTCCTGCACACCGGCGGCCTGCCCGGGCTGTTCGGGCACGCCGAGGCCGTGCGCCGCTCGGTCGCCGCGCTGCGGCCGTACGAACGGGGCTGACGGGCCGGGAGGTTCACGCCGCGTCGCGCAGGACGGCGTCGACGAAGCGACCGCGCGGTTCCGGGTTGCCGGTGAACCACAGGGCGAGCCGGTGCTCCGCGTCCGGGTAGGTGAGCCGGGTGAAGCGCGCGCGGGAGCCCCCGAGCGCGGTGGCGACGGCCTCGGTGACGGCGGGCGGGATCACCGTGTCGGCGGCCGGGGTCGCCAGGACCGCCCGGCAGGACAGGGAGCGGAAGACGTCGAGGGCGGGCGAGTTCCGCCAGCTCTCCGGGCTCCGGATGATCTCGGTGAAGCCCGCCCCGAAGGGCACGGTCATCCACGCGTCGGCCGCGTACACGGCAGGAGCGCACAGGCCGACGGACGCCACCCATGCGCCGTAGTGCCGCGCCAGGTCGGCGACGGTCTGCCCGCTCATGCTGAAGCCGATCACGGCCAGGCGGTGCCGGGCCGGGACATGTCCGTCGATGACGGCCCGGGCCTGGAGGAACCGCCGCCTCAGGCTGGAGTCCGCGAGCAGGCCGGTGCTGTCGCCGTGCCCCGAGAAGTCGAAGGCGAGCGCGTGGTGACCCCGGGCGGCGACGTCGCCGAGCAGGCCGGTGAGCCGCTGCCTGTCGCTGGTTCCCGCGCCGTGCAGGACGACGGCCGTCAGCGCCCCGGCCGCTCCCCGGTCGTCCGTGACCGGGCGCGCCGCCGTGCAACTGAGGGTCTCCCCGTCGCAGTCCACGGTGAACGACTCGATCGTGGCGGGGTTCCCGCCGGTGCGTTCGGTGCCGGTCATGCCGCCGAGACCTCCTGGTGCGCCGGTGCGGTACGCGCGGGCGGCCGCAGGATGCCGGCCGCCGCGGCCGCGACGGCACAGCATGCCACGGGCAGCAGGAAGGTGATGTTGAGCGGCATCAGATGGGTCAGCGGCCCGATGACCGCCGGCCCGGCGAGCATGCCGAGGTAGCCGAGCCCGGCGACGCGGGAGACGTTGGCGCCCGCGGCGGCGGGGTCGGCGTGGCCCGCCGCGCTGAACAACTGGGGCACGCAGCCGGACAGTCCGGCGCCGAACACGGCCCAGCCGGCCACCGCCAGGGGCACCCAGGGTGAGAGGGCCGCCGTGAGGAGCCCGGCCGCGGCCACCGTGGCGCCGCCCCGCAGGACGGCCAGGGGGCCGAGCCGCGTGGCCACGCGGTCCACGACGAACCGGCCGGCCGTCATGGCGGTGGAGAAGGCCCCGTAGGCGAGCGCGGCGGTGGCGGCCGGCGCGTCCAGCACGGTGCTCAGGTGGAGCGTGCTCCAGTCGTTGGCCACCCCTTCGCACATCATGATCATCAACGCGAGTACGGCGAGTGCCCAGATGCGCCGTGGCGTCCGCCGGCGGACCGGAGCCTTCGCATTCTCCGTACCAGGGGCGTGGGTTACGGGCCGCAGCAGGGCGGGTGCCGCCGCGACCGCGACGACGACGCCCAGCGCCGCGACGACCCCGAGCGTCCACGCCGGGCTCCAGCCGCTGCTGAGCGTGCGCGCGCCCGCGAGCGCGGCCAGGACGCCGCCGATGGAGAAGGTGGCGTGGAAGGCCGACATGACGGGCCGTCCGTAGCCGTGCTCGACCTGGACGGCGTGGGCGTTCATGCTGACGTCCAGGCTGCCGTTGCCGATGCCGAGCAGCAGGAGGGCGGCGCCCAGGGTCCAGGCGTCGCCGGCCAGGCCCGGCAGGACGACGGTGGCGCTGCACAGTGCCGCGCTGACGGGTACGACCGTACGGGCACCGAGGCGGTCGGTGAGCGGGCCGACGATCTGCATGCCCGCGAAGGCCCCCGCGCCGAGCAGCAGCAGGAGCCAGCCGAGCGTGGCATGGCCGATCCCCGTGCGGTGCTCGATCTCCGGGATGTGCACGATCCACATTCCCAGCACGAAGCCGTTCAGCACGAAGTAGGCGAAGGTGGCCATCCGGGCGGCCCGAGGTGCTGTGTTCACGCTTCGAACATAGCGAACATCTATTACTTTCGAAACCTTGCCTTTTGAACATGCCTGTTGTTCAATGCGGTCATGGCTGGTACCGACCGACTCAGGCAGATCACCGAGGCCGTGCAGGAGGCGGGGCGCGTCGGCGTCGCCGAACTGGCCGTCCTCACCGGCGCCTCGGAGATGACCGTCCGTCGCGACCTGGAGGTGCTGGCCGCCCAGGGTGTCCTGGAGCGCTACCGGGGCGGCGCGCGGAGCCTGCTGCTGCGCGGTGAGGAACCGCCCTTCGGGCTCCGGTCCCAGGAGGGGCAGGAGGGCAAGCGGCGCATCGCGGCCGAGGTCGCCGGGCTGATCTCCGACGGCGAGGCTGTCGTCCTGGACAGCGGTACGACCTGCCTGGAGGTGGCCCGGGCGCTCGAAGGGCGCCGGCTGACGGTGATGCCCCTGTCGCTGCACTCGGTGAACGCCCTGACCGGCGCCCCGTCCCTGACCCTGCTCGTCCCGGGCGGCCGGCCGCGGCCCGGCGAACTGGCGCTCACCGGCCCGCTGACCGAGGCGTCGCTGGCCGCGCTGCGCTTCGACACCGCGGTGATCGGCTGCTGCGGTCTCAACGCCGCCAACGGCCTCACGGCCTACGACCTGGACGACGCCGCCGTGAAGCGGGCCGCCATCGGCTCCGCCCGCCGCGTCATCGCGGTGACGGAGGGGGCCAAGCTCTCCCGTACCGCCCTCGCCTTCGTCGCCCCGGCCACTGCGTTGCACGCCGTCGTCACGGACGACTCCGCGCCGCAGGACGCGGTCGGCGCACTGACCGCGGCGGGTGTCATGGTCCGGCAGGTCTGACCACGCGTCCGTCGTCCGACGTCGTCAAGGTGTTCTGTCCGCACGGAATGTGACGGTTGGTCAGACGTGGGCGAGGCGGTCGCGCAGCATCCAGGCGTGCTTCTCGACGGACTGCAGCGTGGTGTTGACCAGGTCCCCGGTGGCCGGGTCCTCGGCGCCCGTGGCGCTGGACGCCGCGCGCAACACGCATCCGACGGTGTTGAGGCGGCCGAGGACGAGGGTCGCGGCGCGGATGTCCTCGATGCGGCCCGCGGGGAACTCGGGGAGCGTCGTGGTCCGTGCCACGGTGTCGCTTCGGCCGTCGGGGGCGGCGCCGACGGCGCGCATCCGCTCGGCGATCTCGTCCGCCGCTTCACGGGCGGTCGCGGCGATCTCGTCCAGTTCCAGGTGCAGGCTGCGGAAGCCGCGGCCGACGAGGTTCCAGTGCGCCTGCTTGGTCTGTGCGTGCACTTCCAGCAGGTCGACGAGGACGTCCTGGAGGGTGGCGGCCAGCGGTGCGGAGGCGGTGAACGGGGCGGCGTCGAAAGCGCGGCGCCGGTTGGTGGGGGAGGCGTGCAGGGTCGTGGTCACGATGGACTCCGTTCCCATGGGCGGGCGGTGTGCGGTGCGTGCCGCGAGGTCCGCGTCCGGCCGGCGAGGTGGGAGGGGTGCGATGGGGCCGGTGGCGGTCTTCGTCCTGGTGCGGTTCCCACACTACGCCTAGATTGGACCCGGTCAAATCTAGATGCCGGTGGCGGCCTTCTGGCAGTCGGCGCACAGGCCCCACCAGGTGATCTCGGCCTCGTCGATGACGAAGCCCTTGTCCTCCACGGGGTCCAGGCAGGGGGCCGCGCCGACCGTGCAGTCGACGTCCTCGACCCGTCCGCAGTTGCGGCAGACCAGGTGGTGGTGGTTGTCGCCGACGCGCAGCTCGTAGCGCGCGGCGGAACCGGCGGGCTCGATGCAGCGGATCAACTGCACCCTGGTGAGGTCGTCGAGCACGTTGTAGAGGCCCTGCTTGGACAGTCCGCCAGCGCCCGGGGAGCCGACGCCGATCCTCGCCTCGAGCTCGGAGGCGGTGGAGTGGGGGTGGCCCTGCAGGGCGCTGAGGAGGGCGCGGCGCTGTGCCGTACTGCGCAGCCCCTTGCTCTTGAGCAGGTCGCCCACTGACTGCTCCATGGCGGCGTCACGCTCCTTCGCGCACGAGATTGGACACAGTCAATTTTAGTGCACGTGCCGCCGTGGCCGTGCTCACTCGGCGGTCTCGGCCGTGTGGCAGGTGGCGCAGACGACGCGGCGCGCGGGCAGGCGGCTGGTCGCCCGGCCGAGCCCGCGGGGCTGGTGGACGGGGAGGCGGACGACGCGGGAGTGGTCCGCGCAGGTGAACAGGCCGCAACGGGTGCAGACGCCGATGCCTTCGCTGTTGTGGCGCGCTTCCTGGGCGCAGTCGTAGCACTTCACGCGAGTTCGCTCCGTGGGGTGGGGGAGGGGCGCGGCTCTCGTCGCCCGCCCCTCGAACGTAAAGGCGAGAATTGACCGAGTCAAATCTCGGGCCGTACGTGTTCCGCCGTGCGGAAGGACTCAGACCTCCGGGCGGCGGTAGGTGCCGTACCACTGCGACCCGGCCAGGTCGCGGGCCACGGCCTCGTCCCGGGCCGGGTCGCCGATCGCCACCTGACGTGCGATGACCTGCTCACCGCCCCAGGCCAGCACCTGCGCCGCGGCCGTCGCGTCCACCCCCCGGTGGAGGCGGCCGGCCTCCTGCTCCTCCTCGATCAGCCGGGTCATGTGCCGGGTGAACCGGTCGATCTCCCGCGCCCTGGCCTCGCGCATCTCGGCGTCATAGGCCGCCACTTCGGCGATGGCGGCGAGCAGGGGACCGCGCTCGCGGTAGTAGCGCAGCTGCTCCGCGTAGATCGCCGCCAGGCCGTCGGGGCCGCCGTCCGGCCCGGTCGGACGCCAGTCGCCGCCGATCCGGAACAGCTCCTCCTTCATGTGGGCGGTCAGCCGGATGAGCAGGTCGGTCTTGTCCCGGAAGCACAGGTAGAAGGTCGACCGGGCCACGCCCGCCTCCGCGGCGATCCGCTGGACGCCGAGCTCGGTGAAGGTGGCGCCGGCCTGGAGGAGCCGCTCGGTGGCGGCGAGGACCGCCGCCTCGGAGTCCGCGCGGCGCCTGGTCTGGCGGGTCGGGCGGGTGATCGATGCCATGTGTGCTGCTCCCTGGTTGACCGGACGCCCATTCTCTCCGTCCCCTACGTCACCGTACTGTCTCGGACACTGTGTCCGACAGTATGTCGTGCATACTGTCCGATGTGCCCCGTGAACGGTGCACCGCTGTCCGGTCCGCGAGGCAGTGACACGCAAAGGCAAGGCAGACGACGACATGCGCTACACGCGACTTGGCAACACCGGCCTCCTGGTGTCCCGGCTCGGCCTGGGCACCATGTCCTTCGGCGGAGGCGACCACGACTTCTGGAAGGTGCTCGGGGGCCTCGGCGACACCGAGTCCGGCAAGATGCTGGACGCCGCGCTCGACGCCGGCGTGAACCTGATCGACACCGCGAACATCTACTCCGACGGGGAGTCGGAGGAGGTTCTCGGCCGGATACTCGGCGGACGGCGCGACGACGTCGTCCTCGCCACCAAGGTCTACGGCCGGATGGGCGCCGGCCCCAACGACATGGGCCTGTCGCGCCTGCACGTCATGCGCCAGCTGGAGGACAGCCTGCGGCGGCTGGGCACGGACCGGATCGACCTCTACCAGATCCACAGCTTCGACCCGCTGACGCCGCTGGAGGAGACCCTCCGCACGCTCGACGACGCGGTCCGCCAGGGCAAGGTGCGCTACATCGGCGCCTCCAACCTCGCGGCCTGGCAGCTGATGAAGGCGCTGGGCGTCTCGGCCCTGCACGACCTGGAGCGCTTCGCCTCCCTGCAGGCCTACTACTCCCTCGTCGGCCGGGACATCGAGCGGGAGATCCTCCCCGCCGTGCGTGACCAGGGGCTCGGCCTGCTGGTCTACAGCCCCCTCGCGGGCGGTTTCCTGAGCGGCAAGTTCCGCCGGGGAGCGGAGCGCGACCTGTCGACGCGCTGGGGCAAGGGCTCGAACCCGCCGGTCGACGAGGCACGCGGACACGACGTGGTCGACCGCCTCGACGAGATCGCCGGGCGGCACGGCGCGACGGTCGCGCAGGTGGCCCTGGCCTGGGTGATGCAGCAGCCCGGGGTGAGCAGCGTGCTGGTCGGCGCGAGCCGCATGGACCAGCTGCAGGGCAACCTCGCCGCGGCCGGGCTCACGCTCACCGAGGACGACCTCGCCGCGCTCGACGAGGTCAGCCGGCTCGCCCCGGAGTACATCGAGCGCGTGCACTCCGGCCCGGGAGCCCAGCGGGACCTGGACGGCTGACCCCGCCGTGACGGGAAGGGCGCGGCCCGGCCGTCACGAACGGCGGGCCGCGCCCCTTCGGTCACGGTCGTGGCTCACCGGCGCGGGCCGGGGCGGACCGGGTGCTTGCTCAGGATGGAGACCCGGTTGAAGGAGTTGATGGTGATCGCCACCCAGATCAGGGCCGAGAGCTCGTCGTCGCCGAACACCTCGCGCGCGGCCTGGTAGGCCTCTTCCTGGGCGGCGGCGTCGGTGGGGTCCGTGGTCACCTCGGCCACCGCGAGCGCGGCGCGCTCGCGTGCGGTGAACAGCTCGGTGTCGCGCCAGGCCGGCAGCACGGTCAGCCGCTGCGGGGTCTCGCCCGCGCTGAGGGCGGTCCGGGTGTGCCGGTCGAGGCAGAAGGCGCAGCCGTTCAGCTGCGACACGCGGATGTTCACCAGCTCCACGAGGTCGTGTTCGAGCCCGGCCTCGGTGGCCACCGCGCGTACGGTCTCGGCGGCCGCCAGCATCGCCTTGTAGGCCCGAGGGCTCTGCTTGTCGATGAAGATCCGCCTGCTCGGCCGAACCGCCGTGGTGTCGCTCACCAGTACTCCTTCGCCGGGCCGTCTCCGGCCGCTGTGGGATGCGCCGTCGTCCGTCGGGGGCATCGCCGTATCATCAACTCCATGATTGTTGAAATTCGAAGCAGTCGTTGTGTGAGAAGCGCGACATGAGCGGGACCCAGCCCGAGGGCACCGTGGAGATCCTGTCCGCCCGTGACGTCCCGCTCGGCGGGCCCCGCGCGATGACGGTGCGGCGCACCCTTCCGCAGCGGAACCGCTCGCTCATCGGCGCCTGGTGCTTCGCCGACCACTACGGGCCGGACGACGTCTCCGACACCGGAGGCATGGACGTCGCGCCCCACCCGCACACCGGGCTGCAGACCGTGAGCTGGCTCTTCAGCGGCGAGATCGAGCACCGCGACAGCCTCGGGACGCACGCCTACGTACGGCCCGGCGAACTCAACCTCATGACCGGCGGCCACGGCATCAGCCACTCGGAGGTCTCCACCGAGCGCACCACGGTCCTGCACGGCGTCCAGCTGTGGGTCGTGCTCCCCGAGCGGCACCGTGACACCGCCCCCGCCTTCCAGCACCACGTCCCGGAGCCCGTGGCGCTCGCCGGCGGTGTGGCACGGGTGTTCCTGGGGTCCCTGGCCGGCGACACCTCGCCGGTGCCGACCTTCACCCCGCTGCTCGGCGCCGAACTCGCGCTCGATCCCGGTGCGACCGTCACCCTGGCGATCGATCCGGCCTACGAGCACGGCCTGCTCGTCGACGCCGGCGACGTGGAGATGGCCGGCACCCGGCTGAGCCCGGCCGAACTCGGCTACCTGGCGCCCGGCGGCGACACCCTGACCCTGACCAACCACGCCGACGCGCCCGCCCGGGCGGTGCTGCTCGGGGGGCCTCCCCTCGGCGAGCGGATCATCATGTGGTGGAACTTCATCGGCCGCACGCAGGAGGACATCGAACAGGCCCGCTCCGACTGGATGACGGGTACCCGGTTCGGTGAGGTCAAGGGCTACGACGGCGACGCGCTGCCCGCGCCCGAACTGCCGCGGGTGCCCCTGAAGTCGCGGGGGAACACGCACTGACCGGCGCGGTCCGGCGGCGGCCACCCGGGTCCGCCGCCGGACCGGTCGGCGTCGCTCAGACCTGGACCGACTCCGGAGCCTCGACCGGGGCGGGCCCGCCGGCGGGCCGCCCCGGCCTGCCGCGGCCCACGAACGCGTACGCCGCGCCCACCAGCAGTCCGCCGCCGAGGAGGTTGCCGAGGCCCACCAGCAGCAGGTTGCGCGCGAAGGCGGCGGCCGTGGCGTCCGGCACGTGCTCCAGCATCCCGAGCGAGTAGTACGTCATGTTGGCCACGACGTGCTCGAAGCCGGAGCCGACGAACGCCAGCAGGGCCCAGAAGATCAGCGCGATCTTGGCGCCGTCCGAACGGGTCCGCGCGGCCATCCAGACGCCCAGGCAGACCAGGAAGTTGCAGAGCACACCGCGGAAGAACAGCGCCCCGCCGGACTCCGCCGCCTTCGTCTTGAGCAGGGTGGAGAGCAGGGCGAGGGCCGGCGCTGTGTGCCCGGGAGCGGCGCCCGCGGTGATGACCCCGCTGCCGTGCACCAGCAGCGCGAACAGGGCGGACCCGATGAGGTTGCCCACGAACGAACCGACGACCAGGGCCATCGCGTTGGCGCCGCTGATGCTGCGGACGACGACGCCCTGGACCGTCGTCATCATGTTGCCGGTGGTGAGTTCGGCACCGGCGAAGACCACCAGGGTGAGCGCCACGCCGAACAGCAGGCCCTGGACGAGTTTCGTGGACGGCGACCCCGCGGCCGCCAGTGGTCCGGTGACCGTGAGCAGCAGCACCGCCGCGACCCCGACGAACGCCCCGGCCAGCAGGGAGCTGACCAGGTAGCGGCCCGGGCTGCGGAGGCCGGCGACCTTCTCGGCGGCCGTCCGCCCCTGCTCGTCGAGGGTCTGGGACACGGGGATCGGCATGGTGTCACCTCTTCACTGATGTACCGGAATGTCCGTCCTGGTTTTCCCGATGCTAGGTCCGTCGAGGCGTCGTGAAGGAAAAGGAGTTGCACGTCACAAGGGAAATGACGCGCTATGTCATCGGCGTGCAATCCGTAATGCAAGGCCGGGTCAACGGAAATTCGGCCATGGGTAAAGTCGCGCTGCGTGGCGGGTGGAGCCGCAGGAAGAAGCCGATCACCGGTTCGCCGCGGCGGGGGTTTCCGAATGTGGTCCGACCTTGCTCTGCCTGATGCGTGGCACCGGAAATCATCGCCCGGGTGTCATCGCCGGCGGAATGCGGGCCTTTCCTGTCGTGGCGGCCGTGGCCGGGTGCCACCAAGGCCGCGCCGGCGACGGACGATCGTCCGTATAATGGCCGCCGAGAGGATGCCCGTGCGGTCGGGAGCCGGTGAAGGGGAACGGACGCAGGCGCGACGCCGTCTGCGGGCGGTCCGCCCTGCGGTCACCGGTGGGCGGGGCATCGCGGTCGTGGACGCGGGAGGCATCGGATGGCAGGGCGCGGAAGCAGTCCGGACTTCGTGGAGGCGCTGGCCCGCGGGCTGGACGTGCTCGGCTGCTTCGACGCCCGGCACCGCCGGCGGACGCTGAGCGAGATCGCCGCCGCGACGGGGCTGGCGCGGCCGACGGCGCGCCGACTGCTGCTGACGCTGGAGGAGCTCGGCTACGTCCGCGCCGACCAGGGCGCGTTCACCCTCACGCCGCGCGTGCTGCGCCTGGGCATGTCCTACGTGGGCTCGCTCGGCCTGTGGGACGTGGCCCGCCCCCACATGGAGGTGCTGGTCACGCGGACCGGGGAGTCGTCCTCGATGGCGCAGCTGGACGGCTCCGACATCGTCTACGTGGCCCGCGTCTCCGTACCGAAGATCATCGCGCTGCGGGTGGACATCGGCACCCGGTTCCCCGCCCCGCAGACCTCCCAGGGCAAGGTGCTGCTGGCCGCCCTGGGCCCGCAGGAGCTGGAGGCCGTCCTGGCCGAGCCCAGCCGCTCCGGGCTGCCGGAGTCCCCGCGGCGGACGCCCGAGGAGTTCGCCGCGGAGCTGCGCACCGTCCGGGCCCGCGGCTGGGCGCTGGCCGACGAGGAACTCGCACCCGGCGTACGGTCGGTCGCCGTGCCCGTACGGGACGGCGACGGGGTGGTCCGGGCGGCGATGAACGTCACCGTGCACGCCGCCGAGACCAGTGTGGACGTGCTCACCGGCACGTACCTGCCCCTGCTGCTGCGCGCGGCCGGGGACGTCTCGGCGGACTGGGCGCTGTGGCAGAGCCGGCCGCACGGCGAGGTGCGCCCCGCCGCCGGCTGACGCCCTGCCCGGAACAGGGCACCGCGCCGTGGCGGCGGCGGCGACGCACCGCACCTGCGGCCGACGCCGCGTCAGCGGGGCTGCAGCACGAAGTCGTACTCGGCGAGCAGGTACGGCACGTCGACGGCCGTTCCGTCGGGGGCGGGTCCCGCCGGTTGTTCGGTGAACCGGACCACCAGCGCTTCCTTCGTGCCGAAGACGACGTCGCTGTCCAGGTACTCGCTGCCCTCCTGGAACAGATGGGTGATCAGCTTCTCGTACCCCGGCTCGTCGACGAGGAAGTGGACGTGCGCGGGGCGGAAGTGGCTGATGTCGGTGGTGCTGATCAGGTCGCCGACCGGGCCGTCCATCGGGATGGCGTAGCCACGCGGCGCGATGGTGCGGACGCAGTAGGTGCCGTCCTCGCGGGCCCGGTACTTCGCACGCAGCCGCGCCTCGTCGACCTCGGGGAGCTGCGCCTCGTAGGCGCCGTCGGCGTCCGCCTGCCACACGTCGAGGACGGCCCCGGGCACGGGCTTGCCGTCCAGGTCGGTGACCTTGCCGGTGATGAACAACGGCGTCCCGGGGATGCCGTCGGACATGTCGAAGCCGTACGGGGCGGCGGGGGACCCGTCGATGTGGAAGGGGCCGAGGACGGTGGCGGGGGTGGCCCGCGGCGCGAACCTGTTGTTCAGCTGCACCACGAGCGTGCTCAGCCCGAACACGTCGGAGGCGAGGATCAGTTCCTGACGTTTGTCGTCGCTGATCCGGCCCGCCTCGGTCAGCCACTGGATCGCGGCCATCCACTCGTCCTCGGTGAGTTCCACCTCGCGCGCGAACGCGTGGAGGTGGCGGACCAGCGCGGACAGGAGCTCGGCCTGGCGCGGGGTGTGCGCGGTCGCCCAGCGCCGGGCCGCCAGTTCGGTGAGGTTGTCCTCGTTGACAAACACGGTCACTCCTTGGTGTTCCCTGCGGATTCGGTGTCCGGCCGGGGCGGGACGGGCCGGTTGTTGAGGTCGACGGAGAGGAAGATGTCGTTCGCGACCGGATCGCGCATCTCCTCGGCGAGCTGGCCGATGAGCCCGGCGGTGCGCGCGAGCAGGGCGAAGCCGCGCAGCAGCGGCAGCGGCAGCCCGAGGTCGGCGAGTGCGGCTCCGCACACGCCGGCGCCGTTGAGCGGCAGGGCCTTGCCGAGGACCTCGGGGTGCACGCGGCCGATGGCCGCGAACAGTGACAGGTGCGGGCCGAACAGGCCCTCCTCGGCGGCGATGGCCATCAGCCGGGGCGTGCGCGGGTCACCGTCCTTGTGCACGTGGTGGCCGAGGCCCGGGACGAAGCGACCGGCCGCCCGCTGCTCGCGCACCAGGCGCAGCGCCAGTTCGTCCCAGCCGGAGTCGTCGTGGGGCGGTTCGCCGTGTGCGGCGAGGGCCTCGTGCAGGAACGTCCCGGTGTCCTCGGTGACGCCGAGGAAGCGCGAGCCCCCGCCGAGCAGACCCGCGGCGAGCGCGCCCTGGACGGAGTCCGGCGCGGACAGGTACGTCAGCCGGGTGACGATGGCCGTGGGCGTGAAGCCGTGGTCGGCCAGGGCCGCGAGCACGGCTTCGAAGACGCGGGTCTCGCCGCGGCTCGGACGGCGCTGCGTCGCCAGCCAGAAGGCGAGTTCGCCGAAGCCGACGCTGCCCATGATGTCCTCGGCGAGGTCATGGCCGAGCAGGGTGATGCTCTTGCGGTCCGAGGCGCCCAGCGCGGTGGGGTAGCCGCCGGACGCGGACGGGTCAGTCACGGGTGTCCTCCGGGTCCTGGGCCAGCCACGCACGCAGTTCGGCGCCGTGCTCGTCGAGTTCGGGCGGCGGCAGCCGGTACACGGCGGGAGTGGCGGAGAAGGTGACCGGGTGGCGGGTGGTGGGCACCGCGCGGTCGCCCTCGCCGACGGTGACGACCGGGTCCAGCCCGAACCGCTCGGCCATGGCGAAGCCGCCGTCGATGGTGTTGATCGGCCCGCTCGGCACCCCGGCCTCGACCAGCAGCTCGAACCACTCGTTCGCGCCGCGCTTGACCAGTTGCTCCACGAGCAGCGGCCGCAGCTCCTCCCGGTTCGCGGTGCGGTCGGCGTTCCGCGCGAAGCGCGGGTCGTCGGGGACCCCGGGGATGCCGAGGACCTCGCACAGCTTGCGGAACTGGCCGTCGTTGGCGGCGGTCACGATCAGGTCGTTGTCGGCCGTGGGGAAGGGCTCGTAGGGGAACACGCTCGGGTGCGCGTTGCCCATCCGGTACGGGACCTCACCCCCTGCCACGTAGGCCGAGCTGTGGTTGACCAGTCCGGTCAGCGCCGACGACAGCAGGTTGACCTCGACGTGCTGGCCCTCGCCGGTGGCGTCGCGGTGGCGCAGCGCGGCGAGGATGCCGATGGCCGCGTGGTTGCCCGCCATGACGTCGAAGACCGAGATCCCGGCCCGGTAGGGCGGGCCGTCGGGCTCCCCGGTGAGGCTCATCAGCCCCGAGACGGCCTGCACCATCAGGTCGTAGCCGGGCACCTTGCGCCCGGCGCCGGAACCGAAACCGCTGATGGAGGCGTAGACGACGGCCGGGTTCCCGGTCCGCACCGACGCGTAGTCCAGCCCGTACTTGACCAGGCCGCCGGGCCGGAAGTTCTCGATGACGACGTCCGCCCGGCGCGCGAGTTCGCGCGCCGCCTCCAGGTCGGCCCCGTCGTGCAGGTCGAGTGCGATGGAACGCTTCCCGCGATTGATGCCGAGGTAGTAGGTGGACACCTCGCCGCGCACCGGGGGCGTCCAGCTGCGGGTGTCGTCCCCGCGCGGGCCCTCGACCTTGACGACGTCCGCACCGAGGTCCGCCAGCAGCATCGTGGCGTAGGGCCCGGCGAGGATGCGGGAGAAGTCGGCCACCAGCAGCCCGGACAGCGGGCCCGCCGGGCCCGGTCGCGCAGGCGCGGTGCTCTCTGACATCCGGTGTCACCTTTCATCTGACCGCAGGACGGACATCCGTCCGTCACCGTGATTCTGTTGCTGAAAGCCGGGGGCGTCAAGGGTGATCGTCGCCGCCGTAGCCGGTCAGAGGCTTGCCGGCACTGCGGTGTCTCGTTTTGCGACAGGGCCGGGGCCCATCCGCGGGCGTGTGCGCTCCGAACTGCGTCGCGAGGCTAGCGCTCGGTCCATTGGCCGAATAGCGTACCTGTGTCCGTCAAGCGGCCAAGGGAGTTCAACGATGGATAAGGTCGAGGCATTCACCCCGGGGCGGCCCATTGTCCTGCGGGGCGGGACCGTGCTGCCCGTCAACCGTGAGCGCGAGGTCCTCGGGGACACCGACGTGCTCGTCGTCGACGACCGGATCGCGGCGGTCGGTCCGCGACTGGCGGTCCCCGACGGGACGGTGGAGATCGACGCCACGGGCGGCATCGTGATGCCGGGCATGATCGACACGCACCGCCACATGTGGCAGACCGCGATGCGCGGCTACGGCGCCGACTGGACCCTCACCCAGTACTTCGTCTGGTACTACCTGGAACACGGCAGGAAGTTCCGCCCCGAGGACGTCCACGCCGGCAACCGGCTCGCCGCGGTGGAGGCCCTCGACGCGGGCGTGACCACCGTCGTCGACTGGTCGCACGGCCTGCAGACCGTGGACCACGCCGACGCCGCCGTGGACGCCCTGCGGTCGGTGCCCGGCCGCTTCGTCCTGGCCTACGGCAACATCCAGCAGGCACCCGCGGAATGGACCGCCGCGCCGGAGTTCCGCGACTTCGTCGCCCGCCGCATCGACGGCGACGACATGCTCGGCTTCCAGCTCGCCTTCGACGTCACGGGCGACCCCGCCTTCCCCGAGAAGCCCGCCTTCGAGGTGGCCCGCGAACTGGGCGTCGCCGTCACCACCCACGCCGGGGTGTGGGGCGCCACCAACGACGACGGCATCCGCCTGATGTACGAGAACGGCTTCATGACCCCGCAGACCGTGTACGTCCACGCCTCGACGCTCAGCGCCGACTCCTACCACCGCATCGCGGCCACCGGCGGCTCGGTCTCGGTGTCGACGGAGAGCGAGCAGAGCGCCGGCCAGGGCTACCCGACGACCTGGGCCATCCGCTCGCACGACATCCCCGTCTCCCTGTCGATGGACACCAGCGTGTGGTGGAGCGGCGACCTGTTCTCCGCCATGCGCACCACCCTCGGCGCCGACCGCGCCCGCGCGCACCTGGAGGCGCACGCCAAGGGCGACACCGTCACCCACTGCGCCCTGCGCGCCGACCAGGTGGTGGAGTGGGCCACCCTCGGCGGGGCCCGGGCCCTCGGCCGCGAGCGGGACCTGGGCAGCCTGGAGGCCGGCAAGAAGGCCGACATCGTCCTGCTGAAGAACGACCACTCGCCGGTCTCCTTCCCGCTGCTCAACCCGTACGGCCAGGTCGCCTTCCAGGCGCAGCGCGGCGACGTGCACACCGTGCTCGTCGACGGACGGGTCGTCAAGCACGAGCACCGCCTGGTCGGCGTCGACCTGGCCGCGGTGCGGCGCGAGGTCGAGGAGACCGTCGACCACCTGCGGTCCGCCATGGGCGAGGAGGAGTGGCGCAAGGGGATGAACCCCGACGTCCCCGAGACGAAGGTGCTCGACAACCCCTACACCTACACCGACTACCGCAGCGCCTCGACGCACGGCCGGTGACACCGGTGACAGCGGCGGCACGGGTGACACCAGCGACACGAAGGGAAACCGAGAGATGAGCGTGGGGCTGCTGCTGCTCCGACTGCTGCTCGCCGCCCTGCTCTTCGGCCACGCCACGCAGAAGCTGCGCGGCTGGTTCGGCGGGGCGGGGCTGGCGGGTACCGGCGCCGTTTTCGAGCGCTACGGCATCGTCCCCGGGCCGCGGATGGCCCTGGTCGCCGGGGTGGCCGAGCTGACGGGCGCGGCGTCGGTCGCGGCCGGACTGCTGACGCCCGGCGGGTGCGCGGTCGTCGTCGGGACGATGACGGTGGCCGCCGTCTCGACGGCGCCGGGCGGCTTCTGGGCGCTGAAGGGCGGCTGCGAGGTGCCGTTCCTCTACGGCGCGGTCGCCGCGTGCCTCGGCTTCACCGGGCCGGGGGAGTGGTCGCTCGACCACGTCCTCGGCCTGAGCTGGCGGCCGGCCCCCGCCTGGGGCGCGGCCGCGCTGGCGGCCGGACTCCTCGCGGCGACGGTGCCGCTCGCCGGCCGCGCCAAGGTGCGCAGGAGCAGGAGGGAGTCCCCCGGGTCCCACGGGAACGCGTAGTCACTCCGGATAAGCCGCATCCTGCCGGGCATACGGCTGGAGTACGCCACGCGACGCCGCGGCCGGACGGGCCGCGGCGGCACCGGAACCGGGGGGCACGACGGCATGGGCGCTTCGCTGGAGGAGACCGACCGCACCGACGGAGACCGGCCGGAGCGTTCCGTCGCCGACCGCAAGCAGGAACTGCGCCGCCGCCTGGAACGGCTCATCGGCATCGCCGCGACCGAGGGCAACTGCCTGCAGGCCCTGCGGAACGGGGACGAGATCTTCCCCGCGATGCTGGACGCGATCCGCGCGGCGAAGCACACCGTCGACATGACCACCTTCGTCTACTGGCGCGGCCAGATCGCGCGTGACTTCGCGCACGCGCTGGCCGCCAAGGCGGCGGAGGGGGTACGGGTACGGCTGCTGCTGGACGGCTTCGGCGGGCGGCTGATCGAGCAGGAACTGCTGGACGGCATGGACCGGGCCGGCGTGGACGTCGCCTGGTTCCGCAAGCCCGTGCGGCTGTCGCCGTTCAAGCAGAACCACCGCTGCCACCGCAAGGTCCTGGTGGTCGACGCCGAGGTGGCCTTCACCGGCGGCGTCGGCATCGCCGAGGAGTGGTGCGGCGACGCCCGGCACCCCGGCGAATGGCGGGACACCCACGTCCGGGTCACCGGGCCGGCCGTGGACGGCCTGGCCGCCGCGTTCGCGCAGAACTGGGCGGAGTGCCGGCGCAACGGGCTCTTCGACGACCGCGACCGCTTCGGCGAGCACGAGCAGAGCGGAGGCGCGATCGTCCAGGTCGTCCGGGGCTCGGCGAGCGTCGGCTGGCAGGACATGCGCACCCTGCTCCGGGTGGTGATCGCCTCCGCGGAGCAGCGCATCCGGCTCGCGACCGCGTACTTCGCGCCCGACCCGTACTTCGTCGGCCTGCTCTGCCACGCGGCGGCCCGCGGGGTGGAGGTCGAGATCCTGCTGCCCGGCCCCTACACCGACAAGCGCGTCTGCCAGTTGGCCGGGCAGCGCTACTACCAGCGGCTCCTCGACTGCGGCGTGCGGATCTGGCACTACCTGCCGACCATGATGCACGCCAAGGTGATCACCATGGACGGGGTCGCCACCCTGATCGGCTCGACCAACTTCAACCGCCGCTCCCTCGACCACGACGAGGAGGTGATGCTGGCGGTGCTCGACGAGAACTTCACGTCCGTCCTCGACGCCCACTTCGACGAGGACCTGCTGCGCAGCGACCCCGTCGACGGCACGCGCTGGCGCACCCGCTCCTCACTGGAGCGGGCCCAGGAGGTGGCGACCGCGCCCATCCGCCGCTTCCTGTGAGCATCATGGTGTCGCCCCACGAGACGGCCGCGGGGGCGTACGGACACCGGGGCGCGTCAGCGCACCGCTCACCCTGGAGGGCGACATCGACGTCAACACCGGCCCAGAACCGGCATCGACAGGCAGCCGGACCGACGCCAACGACGCGGCGCCGCACGAACCGTTCCCCGCCGACCTGGAGGTCGCGACGGTCGCCGAGCTGACCGCCCTGATGGCCTCGGGCCGCATCACGAGCGTCTCCCTCACCCGCGCCTACCTGCGGCGCATCGAGGACCTGGACGTCGGCGGACCGGCCCTGAACGCGGTGCGCTGCGTCAATCCCGCCGCCCTGGAGGAGGCCGCCGCGGCCGACGCGCGCAGGGCCGGCGGCGACCCCGGCGGCCCGCTGCTGGGCATACCGGTGCTCGTGAAGGACAACGTCGACGTCCTCGGCATGCCGACCACCGCCTGCTCGGTGGTGCTCGCCGACTCCCACCCCGCGCAGGACGCCCCGCTGGTGACCCGGCTGCGCGAGGCGGGTGCGGTGATCCTCGGCAAGGCGAACCTCACGGAGTTCGCCAACTACCTCACCGTCGGCATGCCCAGCGGCTACAGCTCGCTGGCCGGTCAGGTGCTCAACCCGTACGACCTGAGCGAGACGCCGAGCGGTTCGAGCGCCGGTTCGGGGGTCGCCGCCGCGGCCGGACTGGCCGCCGTCACCATCGGCACCGAGACGGACGGGTCCATCCTCAGCCCGGCGTCCGCGACGTCGGGGGTCGGGGTGAAGCCCACCCTGGGCCTCGTCAGCCGCACCGGCATCGTGCCCATCGCCTCCAGCCAGGACACCGCGGGCCCGATGACCCGGACGGTCGCGGACGCCGCCGCCCTGCTGACCGTCCTCGCCGGCACCGATCCCGCGGACCCGGCCACCGCCGGCAACCCGCTCGAAGGCCACGACTTCACCGCCGACCTGTCCCCCGACGCCCTGCGCGGCGTGCGCATCGGCGTCGTCGCGGAACAGACGCCCGAGGACGGCACGGACGAACGGGCCCTGTGGGACGCGGCCCTGGACGCACTGGCGCGACGCGGCGCCGCACTCGTCGACGTCGGCATCGAGGCGCGCCGCCGGTACGACGTCGCCTCCCCGGTGCTGAGCCACGAGTTCAAGCGCGACCTGAACGCCTATCTCGCGCGGCTGCCCGAGGGTGCACCGGTGCGCACCCTCGCCGACGTGATCGCCCACAACGAGGCCCACGCGGACGTCGCCCTGAAGTTCGGGCAGACGCTCGCGCTCGCCGCACAGGCCAGGGACCTCGGTCCGGACAGCGCGGACACCGTCGAGTACAAGGCGGCCCGCGCCCGGGACCTGGAGGAGAGCAAGGACCGCATCGACGCCCTGATGGCCGAACACGCCGTCACCGCCCTGCTGTTCGCGAACAGCGGCAGCTCGTCCATCGGCGCCAAGGCGGGCTACCCCTCGGTCACCGTGCCCGCGGGCTACCTCGCGGCCAACCGCCGCCCGTTCAACATCACCTTCCTGGGACGGGCGTGGAGCGAACCGCTGCTCCTCGGCTACGCGCACGACTACGAGCAGGCGACCCGGCTGCGCAGGCCGCCGTCCGCCGTCAACCCCACCCTGCTGCGCCGCCGTCCGCTCGCCGTACCGGCGCCGAGGGCGGCGGACCCGGAGCGCTGACGGCGTCGGCGCCCGGGACCGCCCCGCACGAGCGGGGCGGTCCCGGTCCCACGCTCAGTCGTCCCCGGCGTCCTCCAGCAGGCCGCGCACCTCCTCGGCGGTGGTCTCCTGGAGCTCCTCGGCCACGAGCAGCCAGCGTGTGATCCCGACCGACTCCAGGAACGGCAGGTCGTGGCTGGCGATGACGAGTGCGCCCCGGAAGGACGCGAGGGCGGTCGTCAGCTGACGGACGCCGTCCACGTCGAGGTTGTTGGTGGGCTCGTCGAGCATCAGCAGCTGCGGGGCCGGCGTGGCGAGCATCGACGCCGCCAGGGCGGCGCGGAAGCGCTCCCCGCCGGAGAGGGTGCCCGCGGGCTGTTCGGCGCGGGCGCCCCGGAACAGGAACCGCGCGAGCCGGGCGCGGATCTCGTTCTCGCCGACCCCGGGAGCCACGCGGGTGACGTTCGCCGCCACGCTCAGCTCCTCGTCCAGGACGTCGAGGCGCTGCGGCAGGTACCGCAGCGGAACGTGCGTCCTCGCCTCGCCCGACAGCGGGGTGAGTTCGCCGGTGAGGGTGCGCAGCAGCGTCGTCTTGCCGGCCCCGTTGCGGCCGACCAGCGCGACGCGTTCCGGTCCGTGGACGTGGAGGTCGCCCTGGCGCAGCCTGCCGAAGCGTGGCCGCAGCCCCCGCAGGGTGAGCACGGTGCGGCCCGCCGGGACCGCGGTGCGCGGCAGGTCGACCCGGATCTCCGCGTCGTCGCGGAGCGCGTCCGCGGCGGCCTCGCGGCGTTCGCGCGCCTGGGCGAGCCGTTCCTCCTGCACGCCCCGGAGCCGGTCGGCGGACTCCTGCGCGGAACGCTTGCGTTCGCCGGCGACGATCCGCGGGGCGCGCCGCTGGGCGTCCATCTTCCGGCTGTGCCGCCGTCGGCGGTCCGACGCGATCCGCGCCTCCTCCAGTTCGCGGCGCTGGCGGCGCACGTCGGCCTCGGCGGCGCGGAGCGCGCGCCCGGCAGTCTCCTGCTGGGCGGCCACGGTCCCCTCGTAGTCGGACCACGCCCCGCCGTACCAGGTGACGGAGCCCGCGCGCAGTTCGGCGACGCGGTCCACGCGTTCCAGCAGCTCGCGGTCGTGACTGACCACGACGAGGACGCCGGAACGCCAGGATCCGACGGTCTCGTGGAGCCGGCGGCGCGCGAAGAGGTCGAGGTTGTTGGTGGGTTCGTCGAGCAGGAGGACGTCGGGGCGGCCCAGCAGCAGTGCGGCCAGGCGCAGCAGCACGGTCTCGCCGCCGGACATCCGGCCGACGGTACGGTCCAGTTCGAGGCCGCCGAGCCCGAGGGAGCCCAGGGTCGCCAGGGCGCGTTCCTCCACGTCCCAGTCGTCGCCGACGGTCTCGAAGTGCTCCTCCCCGGCGTCCCCCGCCTCGATGGCCCGCAGGGCGGCGCGCCGTTCGGCGATGCCGAGGGCCTGGTCGACGCGGAGCGCGGTGTCGAGGGTGACGTCCTGGGGCAGGTAAGCGAGGCTGCCGCCGACGGTCACCGACCCCCGGGTGGGGGGCAGCCGGCCGGCCAGCAGCTTCAACAGGGTGGACTTTCCGGTGCCGTTGGCTCCGACGAGCCCGGTGCGGCCCCTGCCGATGGTGAGGGAGAGCCCGTCGACCACGGGTGTGCCGTCCGGCCACCGGAAGGAGAGGCCGGAGCAGCCCAGGGACGAGCCGGTGGCGGTGGGGGTGTGAGTGGACATGATGGTCCTCGCAGTCGCAAGCGCAGGGGTGGCGGGCTT
This sequence comes from Streptomyces sp. PA03-1a, assembly GCF_033792805.1. Taxonomy (NCBI): domain Bacteria; kingdom Bacillati; phylum Actinomycetota; class Actinomycetes; order Kitasatosporales; family Streptomycetaceae; genus Streptomyces; species Streptomyces sp. PA03-1a. The sequence goes on along the minus strand of NZ_JARAVO010000008.1, from coordinate 36,817 downwards.
CGGGTGCGAGCACCACGCGGCGACCGTGCGGGGACGGGGGGTGCGGTCCTCCGGGGAACGGGGACGGCTCGTGCACCGAGGTCGCATGCGCGCGGGGTCACGGGCGGCGGGAAGGCCGACTGCTGCGTGACCGGCGGACGGCGGTGGGGCCGTGCGCGCGATGATCGCGGACCTCAGATGAGCAACGTCCACCTCTATCGGAGACGACAGGACCCAGGAACTGTACCTCAGGCTTCGAGGGAAAGGCGCGACCGCGAATTGCCGGGGCCCGGTCGATACAATTCACAAAGGGAGCGCGGAAAGGTCTCCGATGTCGGGCCGCGTGGCGGTGGTGCGCGATGAATTCGATTCCGCATGACGTGAGCGTGTACGCCGGGCGGTCCTCCGGGCTCATCGGGGCCCAGATCGCCGGCTACCGCGTGGAGCGGGAGATCGGCCGCGGCGGCATGGCCGTGGTCTACTGCGCCCGGGACCTGCGGCTCGACCGTACGGTGGCCCTGAAGCTGCTCGCCCCCGAGCTGGCCCGCAACGACACCTTCCGCCGCCGTTTCACCCACGAGTCACGGGTGGCGGCCGCGATCGACCACCCCCACATCGTGCCGATATTCGAGGCCGGGGAGACCGACGGTGTCCTCTACATCGCGATGCGTTACGTCTCGGGCCTCGACCTGCGGGCGCTCTTCGACCGGGACGGTCCGCTCCCCGTTCCCACCGCCCTGCGCATCGCCACCCAGGTGGCCTCCGCACTGGACGCGGCGCACGACCACGACCTGGTGCACCGCGACGTGAAACCGGGGAACGTGCTCGTCGCCAAGGGCACCGACAGCGAGCACCCCGAGCACGTCTACCTCACGGATTTCGGCCTGACGAAGAAGTCGCTGTCGCTGACCGGGTTCACCACCGTCGGCGAGTTCGTCGGCACCCTGGACTACGTGGCGCCCGAGCAGATCTCCGGGCGCCCGGTGGACGGCCGCTGCGATCTGTACAGCCTGGCCTGCGTCGTCTACGAGAGCCTGACCGGTGGCCTGCCCTTCGAGCGCGAGGAGGACATGGCCCTGCTGTGGGCGCACCAGTACGACCAGCCGCCACCCCTCAGCGAGCGGCGGCCGGACATCCCGCCGGCCATGGACGACGTCATGGCCAAAGCGCTCGCGAAGGTCCCCGAGGACCGTTACGACTCCTGCCTGGAGTTCGTGGGTGCCCTGCGGGCGGCCGCTGCCGCGACCGCGCCGGAGGAGGGTTCCGCGCGGGGCGGTTCCCCCGACCACCAGGCGACGCGGGTGACGCCCCGGGCGCCCGTGCTCCCCACGCCCCCGGGACCGCCGCCGGACCCGCCGATGTGGGCCCGGGCGGTCTTCCGTCGTCTGCCGGGTCTGTGAACGTCAGCTGCTGGGTGCGGTGCTGGGTGCGGTGCTGGGCGCGGTGCTCGACGCGCCGCTGGGCGAGCTGTTGGGCAGCTGCTTGGGCTCGGTGGTCTCCGAGGTGTTGTTGACGAACGTGTTCCCCTTGCCCTTGAGGTCGCGGTTGGCGAGGTCGGCGGGCTTGTTGCCGCGGGCGACGTTGTCGCGGATGGTGTTCTCGGAGTTGGACGTCCCCACGACGCTGCCGAAGAGCACGATGCCGCCGGACATCGGGGACTTGCCGCTGTTGTCGCGCACGTCGTTGTCGGTCACGACGGTCTTCTCGACGCCCGTGAGCAGGATGCCCGTGCCCTGGATGAACGGGAGGCGGGCGCTGGGCGCACAGTACTTGTTGTTGCCGGTCACCGTGTTGCGGGTGACGGTCAGCGCACCGCCGCGCGGGACGCCCTCGTCGCCGACGACGAAGACACCGCCGCAGTTGCCGGTGACCTGGTTGCTCTCGACCGTGACGCCCCGCACGCGGCGCAGTCCGATGCCGATCCGGTTCTCCGTCAGTTCGTTGCCGTCGATGACGGCGCCCTGGGTGTCGAGCGCACCGCCCTCGGTGTCCATGGAGTTGGCGAGGAAGATGCCGGAATCGCCGTTGTTGCGGGCGGTGTTGTCGCGGAAGACGGTGCGGACGGACTTCTCCGCGAGGATGCCCTGCACCTTGTTGTCCCGTGCCGTGACGCGGACGACCTGCAGGCCGTCGGCCTGCGTCGCGTGGATGCCGGCCTTCTTGAACCCGGCGACCGTCAGCGACTCCAGCGTCACGTCGGACGCCTTCTTCTGCGCCGTACCGGTGACGCAGATGCCCTCGCCCGCCTTGGCGCAGGCGTTCTCCTTGCCCTTCGTGCTCGGGGAGATGACGGTGCCCGTGCCCGCTCCGCGCAGCGTCAGCCGCGGCGTGCTGATCTGGACGCTCTCGTGGTAGGTACCGGCCGCGATGTCGATGACCTGGCCGGGCTTGGCGCGGTCCACCGCCGACTGGATGGACTCCCCCGCGCGGACGGAGATCTTCTTCTGCGCGTCCGCGGACTGCGAGGCCGTGGGCTGCGACTCGCCGCCGCACGCGACCGCGCCCCCCACGATGGTCGCCGTGGCGGCCGCCGCGACGACGGCCCTGCGGGACCGACAGAGCTTCATGTGTGTGCACCTGCTTTCCGTGACATGTGATCAGCCGAAAACAGACGCTATGGACGGATCTGACACCTCGCCACTCCAGAGCCTGCGGCATGCGGGCGACGGGGCCCTGATCGGCCGGTGGCCCCCGGGCTCACGGGGGTGCCGGGTCCGGTGGCCGGAATCGACCCGGTACGGCTGATGGGGTGGCCGCGGCCGCATCAGGGCCCGGGCCCCGGGCAGGCGCATCGTCATGGGAACACTGAAACGATGGGAACGGGTGATCGAGCGCTGGGAACAGGTGCTGGTGGCGAAGCTGATCCACCGTGAGCCGGTGGAACTGGTGGACGCCCTGCGCCGGGAGTGCGACGAACGGGCGGTGGTGTGCAGTTCGAGCCGCGTGGTGGTGCCGAACGTGTACACGGTGGAGCTGGCCGACGCTCCGCACCGGGAGCTGATCCCGCATCGGGCCCGCGTGGGGGAGGCCCTGACGGATTCGCTGCTGCGCCACGCCGACCGGCGCGGCTACGAGTGGGCCGGCCCGGTCACCGTGCGCATCGTCCGGTCCGCCGAGGTGCCCAACGGGCGCTACCGGGTGAGCAGCAGGCCCATGAACCGGATCCGCGCGGACGCGCTCGCCCGGATCGCGCCCGGGTGGTCGTGAGCCACGGTGGCGCGGTCAGCGGGCGACGCCCTCCGAGGGGGTGAACTCCACGCCCTCCGGCGGGAGCACGGTGCCGGCGTCGTCGACGAAGGCGACGCTGACCGGGCGGCCCTCGTCCGCCGAGCGCCGCAGGTGGCTCGGCCCCCGCGCGGGGGTCCGGTGCGTGTCGCCCCACTGCTGGAGCGCCGCGAGGATCAGCCGCAGCTCCTCGCCCGCCGGTGTCAGGTGGTAGCTGTACCGGGTCCGGCTGCCCGGCTCCCGGTACGGCCGCTTCTCCATGATCCCCTCGTCCACGAGCGAGCCCAGGCGCCCGGTCAGCAGATCGGGCGCGATGCCGAGCTCCCGGCGGAAGTCCGCGAAGCGCGTCACGCCCCGGATCGCCGCCTCACGCAGGACGAGCAGCGTCCACTTGTCGCCGACGACCTCGAGGGTCCGGGCGATCGAGCAGACGGTCTCCTCCTTGCCGGTGGCGTTGCCGGTGGCCTTGGCGCTGGACATGCCACCAATGTACCTCTGGATTGACATTTCCAATTCAGCTGCTGGTGCGGCGTGTGCCGGTCAGCGGGCAGCCGGTGCGGGCAGGCCCGGGTAGAGCAGTTCGAGTCCGCCGGACAGGGCGGCCCGGACGCCGCGGCTCCGGTCGTCGACGACGACCTCCAGCGCCCGCTGCTCGATGCCGTCCAGAGCCAGGCCCGCCACCCATGCGGGGTCCACCTTGTCGGAGGGGTCGACGTAGTCGGCCATCTCGGTGTCCATGTAGCCCACGTGGAGCGCGGTGACGTCGATGCCGGACGGGGCGAGCTCCTGCCGGAGGACGTTGGTCATCGCCAGTTCGGCGGCCTTGGCCGCGCTGTAGCCGCCGTATCCCGGGAGGTGGATCCAGGACAGGATGGACAGGACGTTGAGGACGGCTCCGCCGCCGTTCGCGGCGATCACCGGCGCGAAGGCCCGCGTGACGCCCAGGGAGCCGAAGAAGTGGGTCTCCATCTCCAGGCGGATGTCGGCCATGTTCCCCTCGGCGAGCCCCACGTGGGTGCTGACGCCCGCGTTGTTGATCACGAGAGTGGCGTCGGAGGCGGTCCGGGCCGCCCGGGCGACCGACTCGGGGTCGGTGATGTCCAGCCGGAGCGGCTCCACGCCCGGCAGGTCGAGGGCGTCGGGGTTGCGGACGCCGGCGTAGACCTTGGCGGCGCCCCGGTCGAGCAGCTGGGTCGCCAGGTGACGGCCGAGGCCGCGGTTGGCGCCGGTCACGACGGCGACGGAGTTCTTGATGTCCATGAGGAGCGCTCGTTCCGTTGGGCTGAGTAGGTATATCCAATCTAGGTCAGCTGGATTCTGAAAAGCAACTCAGATGGGAAATGGCCTTGCCCCGGAGCCGCGGTTGCCGTTGGCTGGGCGGTGTGACCGAACTGAGCACCGAACGCCTGATCCTCCGCCGCTGGCAGGACCGCGACCTCGCGCCCTGGGCGGCGATGAACGCCGACCCCGAGGTGCGGGAGCATCTGGGGGAGCCGCTGACCCGGGAGCAGAGCGACGCGTCCGTGGCCCGGTTCCTGGCCGAATTCGACGAGCGCGGCTACGGCTGGTGGGCGGTCGAGATCCGGGCGACCGGCGGGTTCGCCGGCTTCGCGGGCCTGGACCGGGTGGACGACGGCCTGCCGTTCACGGGAGTGGAGATCGGCTGGCGCCTCGCGCGTGCGGCCTGGGGCAAGGGCTACGCCACCGAGGCCGCCCTGGCCGTCCTGGCCTTCGGCTTCGGCACCCTCGGGCTCGATGAGATCCTCGCGGTGACGACGGCCGGGAACCTCCGCTCCCAGGCCGTCATGCGCCGCATCGGCATGACCCGCGACCCCGCCGGCGACTTCGAGGACCCCACCGCCCCCGAAGGGCCGCTGCGCCCCAACGTGCTGTACCGGATCACGGCGGGCGCCCCGGTCCAGGCGCCCTGACATGACCGCCGGAGGCGGCGCGCAGCGCACGGGCGGCGCCGCGGACGCCGGAGGACGGATACGGATGACGAGGTGGCGGCGGTTCGAGGCCCCGGGGGCCGGGAGGACCGAGTACCGGGAGATCCGTCAGGAGGGGATCCGCTGCTTCCTGCGCTGGGGCTCCGTCGGTGCGAACGGCAAGGGGAGCACCTCGACGCTCGACGACGAGGAGCACGCCCGGCGCCACGCCGCGCGCAAGGCCGGCGAGTGGCTGCGGAAGGGTTTCGTGGAGGTCGACCCGCCGGAGGACGACGCCGGACCCGACCCGGAGGCGAAGGTCCTCGACGTGCTGAGGGCGGGCGCCCGCCCGCACGCCCGGCCGCACGCCCCGGCCCTGGAGTACCTGCCGGTCGAGGGCTTCGAGCAGGTGTACCGCCATGTGCTCGCGCCGGGGCGGCCGGCGGGTTTCCACGAGTACGTGGTCCTGCGCGACGACGGACGCAGCGCCGTCCGCTTCGCCGTGCGGTCCGACCGGAGTGACGCCGCAGCCGTGTCCGCCTTCCTGGACTTCGTCCGTACCCGTCGCGACCTGCCCTTCGACGGGCGCTCCCACCACAAGGTGCCGCTGCCGGAGCCGGTCGGGGCGTTCAGCCACGCGCTGTTGTGCGCACCGGCCCTCGGACGGGGCTGCGTCGCCTACCCCGCCATCGCCGACCGCGTCGCCGCGGCCTTCCCGGTCTTCGACTGCGAGATCGGTGACGCGGATCCCGAGGTCCTGGTCGACGCGCGGATCCACGGGCACGGCTCGCTGCCGTACGCCGACTGGGCCCGCCGGCCGCAACCGGTCGTGGACCTCCGCTTCGACGTCCAGCCGTCCCACTACCGGCGGACACGGACGTTCAAGGTGTTCGGCGCCGCCGATCTCGAGGCCCTCCTGGCGGCACTGCCGGGTGCGGACCCCGGCAGCTGGCTGGAAGTGCGCTCCTTCCGCGGCGAGATCCGGCGCTTCACACCCGCCGAGGTCCCGTCCCTCGCGGAGGTGACGGCCTTCCTGCACGGCTGAGGCGGCCCCGAGTGGTGACCTCGCCCGCCTGCGCAAGACTGGGAACCTGAGGACCGGAACGTGATGGGACGGTCATGGGCACTTGGGCATCGCGGGAACGCGGCGAAGAGCGCGAGGAGCCGGCGGGGCGCACGGCGGCGCGGATGGTGATCGACGCCCATGGCACGGTCGTTGCATGGAGCCCGGAGGCGGAGCGCCTCCTCGGCCGCCCGGCGGGCGACGTGCTCGGCCGGCCCGCGCTGGACCTGCTCGCCCCCGCCCCCGGCACCGCCGACGCCGGATCCGGCGCGTGCGCCGGGCCCGGATGCGTCCTCCTCCGGCACCGTGACGGGCGGACGGTGGCCTGCCGGCCGAGCCTGCGGGCCGTGCGCGACGACGGGAGGGGCCCGCGCCTGACCGTCGACCTGCTGACCGGGGTGTCGGGCCTCTCCCCGGACGTCGACCGCGCCCTCCTGGAGGCACTGTTCACCCGCTCGCCCATCGGGCTGTTCGTGCTGGACCCGCAGCTCAGGCTGATGCGGTTCAACCCGGCGGCGGAGGGGATGCAGGACCACCGCTCGCAGCTCGCCCTGGGGCGGCGGCCCACCGAGGCGTGGCCCGACTTCAGCGCGGAGCTCGCCGAGCGCGTGATGAACAGGGTGCTCAGGACCGGAGAGGCCGCGATCTCGTTCGAGAAGCGCGGCCGTCCGCCCGGCGATCCCGCCAGGGAGCACGTCTACTCGGCGTCCGCCTTCCGGCTCGAGTCGGAGGACGGCCGCATCCTCGGCGTGGCCGACGCCGTCGTCGACGTCACGGAACGCCACCTCGCCGAGGCGCGCCTGGCCCTGATGGCCGAGGCGGGACGGAGGATCGGCACCACCCTGGACCCGATCCGCACGGCGCAGGAACTGGCCGAGGTGGGTGTCCCGGTACTCGCCGACTGCGTGAACGTCGACCTGCTGGCCCCCCTCCTCGGCGGCGAGGAGATGGCGGCGGGGCCGGTCGCGGACGACACCGGGCTGCGGCGCGCCGCCACCTCCGCCCGCTGCGGCCAGACCGGGGCGTACACCACGGGTGCGGTCAGCACCCACCTGGTGGGCTCGCCCGCCCTGCAGGTGCTCGCCGACCACGAGCCGCGCCTCGTTCCCCGGCTCAGCCAGGACAGCACGTGGATCGGTGACGACCCCGTACGGGGCGGCAGGATGCTGGAGGAGCGGGTGCACTCCCTGATGGTGGTGCCGCTGCTGGTCCGCGACTGCGTGCTGGGCCTCGTCACCTTCCACCGGTGGGACCCGGAGCTGGGCCCCTTCGACGACGACGACCTCACGCTCGCCGTCGACCTCGCCGGCCGCGGCGCGATGGCGCTGGACAACGCCCACCGCTACGTGCGCGAACGCAACGCCGTCCTCGCCCTGCAGCGCGGCATGCTGCCCCAGCGGCTGCCCGCGCCCAGCGCCGTGGAGTGGGCCCACCACCTGGTGCGTTCCGGTGCCGGCGGCGACTGGACGGAGGTCATCCCGCTGCCCGGCGCACGCGTGGCCCTCGTCAGCGGCAGCACCCCCGGCCGTGGCATGCGCACCGCCGCCACCATGGGCCGGCTCCGGGCGGCCGTGCACACCCTTGCCAACCTGGACCAGGCCCCCGACGAGGTCCTGGCCCGCCTGGACGACCTGGTGCGCAACCTCGCCCAGGAGCACGAGGGCGCGGGCTCGGCCTCCCCGGTCGGGGCCACCTGCCTGTACATGGTCTACGACCCCGTGACCCGGCAGAGCACCATGGCCTCGGCGGGCCATCCGCCGCCGGCGGTCGTCCACCCCGACCACACCGTTCGGATCCCGGACGCCCCCGCGGGCGAACCGCTCGGCCGCCCCGGGCCGTCCTTCGAGATGGCCACCCTGGAACTGCCCGAGGGATGCATGCTGGTGCTCCGCACCCCCGGGCTCCTGCAGAGCCACCCGGCGGGGACCGGTCGGGCGGAGTTCGAGCGGCTGCTGGCCACGCCCTGCGACTCCCCCCAGGACATGAGCCTGCTGCTCACGGACGCCCTGGTCCCCGCGGACCCGGACCACGACGCCTCTGTGCTCGTGGCCCGCCCCCGGCCGCTCGGCCCCGATTCCGTCGCCACCTGGGACCTGCCGTGCGACCCCGCCGCCGTGGCCACCGCACGGACGCTGACGACGCGTCAGCTCGCGGCGTGGGCCCTGCACGAGAAGTGCTTCGCCACCGAACTCATCGTCAGTGAACTGGTCACCAACGCCATCCGGTACGCGACACCGCCCATCCAGCTCCGGCTCATCCGCGACCGGGCGCTGACCTGCGAGGTCTCCGACACCAGCAGCGCCGCACCCTTCCTGCGCCACGCCCGCACCACCGACGAGGGCGGCCGCGGCCTGCTGCTGGTCTCCCAGTTCGCCGAGCGCTGGGGCACCCGCTACCGGGAGCGCGGCAAGACCATCTGGACCGAGCAGACCCTCGCCGTCTAGCCTCGTGCGGAGCCGGTCCTGAATTCTCGTGGGCGGCGGAACGGACGTCCCCGGTGAAATCCCCGGATGGCGAGACGTTTTTTGCGCCCGCTTTTTCGCCGCGTTCCCCCGGATACGTACAGTGCCGCGACGAGCTGGGCGTTCGCCCTGCTCTTCCTTGATCGGCGCCGCCTATCAAGCAAAAGGAACGGCCTCTTTGACGGGCCGGTGAAGCGGGTCTAGCTTTTCTGCGGATCGGTATTCGCGGCGGTTTCCGCGGTGTCGGAAGCCGGGAAGGCAGGGCAGGCATGAGCGCTCTGGAGGACCCAACGGACGAGCACCTGGAGATCACCTCGCCCAAGACCTGGGCGACCGGTCTCCCCGCGGTCACGCACGCACTGCGGTACTCACTGAGCCAGACCTCGCCCCGCCGGACCATGCTGACCCTGCTGAACGTCAACCAGGCCAAGGGCATCGACTGCCCCGGCTGTGCCTGGCCCGAGGCGGCGCCCGGCAAGCGGCACATGAACGAGTACTGCGAGAACGGCGCCAAGCACATCAACGACGAGGCGACGTCGCACCGCGTGCGGCGGGAGTTCTTCGAGCAGTACACCGTCGAGGAGTTGGGACGTAAGTCCGACTACTGGCTCAACCAGCAGGGCAGACTGACCGAACCGATGGTCAAGCGGCCCGGGTCGGAGCACTACGAGCCCATCGCCTGGGACGAGGCCATCGCCCTGATGGCCGAGGAGCTGCGCGCCCTGGACTCCCCGGACGAGGCCCTGTTCTACACCTCCGGGCGGGTGGGCAACGAGGCCGCCTTCCTCCTCCAGCTCTTCGCCCGCGCCTACGGCACCAACAACCTGCCGGACTGCAGCAACATGTGCCACGAGTCCAGCGGCGCCGCCATGAACGAGACGCTCGGCGTCGGCAAGGGCACCGTCAGCCTCGACGACATCCACGAGGCCGACCTGATCTTCGTCGTCGGACAGAACCCCGGCACCAACCACCCGCGCATGCTGTCCGCACTGGAGGAGACCAAGCGGGGCGGCGGAAGCGTCGTCGCCGTCAACACCCTCCCCGAGGCCGGGCTGATGCGGTTCAAGCACCCGCAGAAGGCGCGCGGCGTCATCGGGCGCGGCACGGTCATCGCCGACCAGTTCCTCCACATCCGCGCGGGCGGCGACCTCGCCCTCTTCCAGGCGCTGAACCTCCTGCTCCTGGAGGCCGAGGACGCCGCTCCCGGTACGGTCCTGGACCACGACTTCATCCGCGAGCACAGCACGGGCTTCCAGGAGTTCGCCGAGCACGCGCGCAAGACGTCGTGGGACGACGTGCTGACGGCCACCGGCCTGACGCGTGAGGAGATCGAGCAGGTCCACGAGCGCGTCCTGGCCGCCAAGAGCGTCATCGTCTGCTGGGCCATGGGTGTCACGCAGCAGAAGCACGGTGTGCCGACCATCCGCGAGATCGTCAACTTCCTGATGCTGCGCGGCAACCTGGGCAAGCCCGGCGCCGGGGCGTGCCCGGTGCGTGGCCACAGCAACGTCCAGGGCGACCGCACCATGGGCATCTGGGAGAAGATGCCGCAGAGCTTCCTCGACTCCCTGGGACGGGAGTTCGGCTTCACACCCCCCGTCAAGCACGGCCACGACTCCGTCGACGCCATCCGTGCCATGCGCGACGGCGAGGCGAAGTTCTTCCTCGGGGTGGCGGGGAACTTCGTCCGGGCGACCCCCGACAGCGACGTCACGGAGCGGGCGATGCGCCGCTGCCGGCTGACGGCGCACATCTCCACCAAGCTCAACCGCTCGCACACCGTGTGCGGTGACACCGCACTGATCCTGCCCACCCTGGGCCGCAGCGACCGGGACGTCCAGGCGGGCGGCGAGCAGTTCGTCACCGTCGAGGACTCCATGAGCATGGTGCACGCCTCCCGCGGCAAGCTGGCGCCCGCCTCCCCCGACCTGCTGAGCGAGGTGGCGATCATCTCCCGGCTGGCCCGGGCCACCCTCGGCGATTCCCCGGCGATCGGCTGGGAGGAGTTCGAGGCCGACTACGGCACCGTCCGGGACCGGATCTCCCGGGTCGTCCCGGGGTTCGCGGACTTCAACCGGCGCGTCGCCGAACCGGGCGGCTTCCAGCTGCCGAACCCGGTGAACGCGATGACCTTCAGGACGCCGAGCGGCAAGGCCGTCTTCACCCGCAACGACTTCGAGATGCCGCGGGCGCCGAAGGGCCACCTCATCCTGCAGTCCCTGCGGTCGCACGACCAGTGGAACACCATCCCGTACGCCATGGACGACCGCTACCGCGGCATCCAGGGCGGACGCCGGGTCGTCATGGTCAACCCCGAGGACATCGCGGCGCTGGGGCTCACCGAGATGCAGATGGTGGACCTGGTGAGCATCTGGACCGACGGCAGCGAGCGCCGGGCCGAGTCCTTCCGCCTGGTGCCCTACCCCACCTCCCGGGGGTCGGCCGCCGCCTACTACCCGGAGACCAACGTCCTGGTCCCGCTGGACAGCGTCGCGGACGTCAGCAACTGCCCCACCTCCAAGGCCGTCGTCGTACGACTGGAGGCGGCGGCATGGGCCGGGTGACCGCGCGGCGGCGGGTGCTGCGGATCAGGGACGGGGTGCCCGGGCACCGCTCGGACACGCTGGCCGCCGAGGAGCCGATGGAGATCCGGGTCGGCGGCCGCGCGCTGACGGTCACCATGCGCACCCCCGGCAGCGACTTCGACCTCGCGGTGGGCTTCCTCGTCAGCGAGGGCGTCATCCACGGTCCGGACGACGTGCTGGGCATCCGCTACTGCGCAGGTGCCACGGACGACGGCGGCAACACCTACAACGTCGTCGACGTCGTCCTGGCCCCTGGCGTGCGCCTGCCCGACCTCTCCCTGGAGCGCAACTTCTACACCACCTCCTCCTGCGGTCTGTGCGGCAAGGCGAGCCTGGACGCGGTGCGGACCACGCAGCGCTGGAGCGTGGCGGGCGACGACGCGGAGATCGACTCCGAGGTGCTCTTCACCCTCCCCGACCGGCTGCGGGCGGCGCAGCGGGTCTTCGACAGCACGGGCGGGCTGCACGCCGCCGGGCTGTTCACGACGGACGGCGAGATGCTGTGCCTGCGTGAGGACGTGGGCCGTCACAACGCCGTCGACAAGGTGGTCGGCCACGCGCTGCAGGAGGGGCTGCTGCCGCTGCAGGGCACCGTGCTCATGGTCAGCGGGCGGGCGTCCTTCGAACTCGTGCAGAAGGCGGCCATGGCGGGCATCCCGGTGCTGGCCGCGGTGTCCGCGCCGTCCTCCCTCGCTGTGGACCTGGCCGAAGAGACGGGGATGACCCTGGTGGGCTTCCTGCGCGGCCGCTCGGCGAACGTGTACACCGGCGCCGAGCGGCTGCGCGTGGCCCAGCCCGTCGCCTGACGCGGAGCGTCGCCCGGCCGTGCGCGAGGGGTGCCGCCCGTCCGGGCGGCACCCGTTCCGCGCCCGGTGCCGGCGTGACCGCATCCTCGACTCGCCGCGCACGGCACTCACCGGTTCACTGGGAACACGGGCGCTCCGGGCACTTCGCGGAGGCGGGCGCCGTCGGCCCGCCGGGAGCGACTTGGTATACAGCTCGGAACCCGGGAACAGGTCCGACGCGTCTCCCGGCCGGTGGAATCCTGAGAGGTGCTCAGCCGTGCTCTTCCGGCAGCTCGAATACCTGGTGGCCCTGGCGCAGGAGGGGCATTTCGCCCGTGCCGCGCAGAGCTGCGGGGTGTCCCAGCCCTCGTTGTCCGAGGGCATCCGCAAGCTGGAGGAGGAGATGCGGGTCCCGCTGATCCAGCGGGACCGGCGGTTCGACGGCCTCACCGCCGAGGGCGAGCGCGTCGTGGTGTGGGCGCGGCAGATCCTGGCCGACCGGGATGCCATGGAGGGCGAGGTCGCCGCCATGCGCACCGGACTGAGCGGCCGCATCCGCATCGGCGTCGTGCCCAGCGCGGCCACCGCCGTGCCGCGCCTGGTCGACCCGTTGTGCACGCGGCACCCGCTGCTCACCGCGCACATCGTGAACGACCTGACGTCGAGTGACATCCTCACGATGCTCAGGGACTTCACCCTCGACGCCGCCGTCACCTACCTGGACGACGAGGTGCGTGCCGCCTTTCGCACCGTGCCGCTGTACCGGGAGAAGTACGCACTGCTCACCGACGCCTCGTGGGCCCCGGCCGGCGGCGCCACGGCGACCTGGGCGGAGGCGGCGGCCCTGCCACTGTGCCTGCTCACCTCGACCATGCGGGGACGGCGCACCATGGACGCCCTCTTCGCCGCGGCCGGGGCCGAACCGACGGCGAGGGTGGAGACCGACTCGTTCGCCTCGCTGATCGCCCACGTCGTGCCCGGGCGATGGGCCGGGATCGCCCCTCTGGCGTGGATCCATGCCCTGGGAGTGCCGCCCGGGGTGCGGGCGGTCCCGATGGTGGAGCCCGCCCGGGCTGCCGAGATAGGGCTGGTCGCCTTCCGCCGCGATCCCGAGTCCGTGATGGTGCAGGCGCTGGTCGCCACCGCGCAGCACGCCGACCTCAAGCCGCTGGAGTCGCTTCCCCGGATGCAGTGAGGCCGGGGATCGCGGCCGACGACGCCCGGCGGCGGGAGCGCGGACGCACGTCCCCGTGCCCCCGCGAGTCCCGGTCCGCCCTGGGACTGCCGGCCTAGGACGTGACCCCGGTCGTGGTCCCGGCGGGGCGGAGCCACACGGTGGTGTCCGCGGGCACCGAGCGGCCGTCGAGCGGGGTGCTGGCCAGCAGCACCTCGTCCCCCTCCGCGAGGGCCAGGGGATCCGGGCCGAAGTTGGTCAGGCACCGCAGCCCCGGCGCGCGGTCGAAGGCGAACCAGGAACCGTCCGCGGGCCCCTGCGGAACCGGCGCCGCCTCCGCCGGGACCGGCGCGGCGCGGCGCAGCCGCAGCGCGGAGCGGTACAGGGCGAGCATCGAGGCGGGGTCGTCCTCCTGGGCCCGGACCGTCAGGTCCGCCCAGTCGTCGGGCTGCGGGAACCAGCAGGCCTCGGCGGGGGCGCTGCTGAAACCGTAAGGAGCCGCCGGGCCCTCCCAGGGCAGCGGCACCCGGCAGCCGTCGCGGCCGCGCTCGCGGTGGCCGGAACGCTCCCAGAGGGGATCACGCAGCCGCTCGTCCGGCACGTGGGCCTGCGGCAGCCCCAGTTCCTCGCCCTGGTAGACGTACGCGGCGCCGGGCAGCGCGAGCATGAGCAGCGCGGCGGCCCGGGCACGGCGCCGGCCGCGCTGCCCGCCGCCGTAGCGGGTGACCGGGCGGACCGCGTCGTGGCTGGACAGGACCCAGGTGACCGGTGCCCCGACGGCCCGCATCGACGCGACGGACCGCCCGATGACCGCGCGCATCTCCCTCCCGTCCCAAGGGGACTCCAGAAAGGCGAAGTTGAAGGCCTGCTGCATCTCGCCGGGGCTGACGTACCGGGCCAGCCGGGCCGGTTCGAACACGGCGGCCTCGGCCACCATCACGCGCTGCCCCGGGGGGACCGCGCCGGGCGGTGCCGGATGGGTGTCCAGCAGCCGGCGCCAGGAACGGAACAGCGGGTGCAGTTCCTCCTGGTCGTGGTACGGCAGCAGGTGGTTGCGCAGGACGTCCTGGTGCTGCCCGGGTCCGGCGTCGGGCAGGCCCGGGGCCTTGAAGAGGGTGTGGGCCACGTCGATGCGGAAACCGTCGACGCCGCGGTCGAGCCAGTGCCGCAGGATCCGCTCGAAGTCGGCGACGACCTCCGGCCGGCGCCAGTTGAGGTCCGGCTGCTCGGGCGCGTGCAGATGCAGGTACCACTCGCCCGGGCCGCCGTCCGGTGCGGGCACACGGGTCCACGCCGGACCCCCGAACGCGGACTCCCAGTCGTTCGGGGGGAGTTCACCGTCCGCGCCGCGTCCCGTGCGGAAGAGGTAGCGGTCCCTCGCCGCGCTCCCCGGGCCGGCCGCGAGCGCCTCCCGGAACCAGGGGTGCGTGTCGGAGGTGTGGTTGGGGACGAGGTCGATCAGGACCCGCAGCCCCAGGCCGTGGGCGCGCGCGACGAAGGCGTCGAAGTCCGCGTCGGTGCCGAGGTCGGGGGCGACGGCGGTGTGGTCGGCGATGTCGTAGCCGCCGTCGGCCAGCGGGGACGGGTAGAACGGGGTGATCCACACCGCGTCCGCCCCCAGCCGGGCCACGTGGTCCAGGCGGGCGGCGGCGCCGGCGAGGTCGCCGACGCCGTCCCCGTCGCCGTCGGCGAACGCGCGCGGGTGGATCTCGTAGCAGACCGCGTCCCGCCACCAGGGCGTGTCCGGTGCGGGAATGGTGGTGCTCACGGTGCTCCTCATGCTCCTGTCGGGCCGGACGGGACCGGCAGGGTGCGGCCGGTCTCCGCGGAACGCGTGGCGGCCTCGGCCACCGCGACCGCG
Source organism: Streptomyces sp. PA03-1a (assembly GCF_033792805.1). NCBI lineage: Bacteria > Bacillati > Actinomycetota > Actinomycetes > Kitasatosporales > Streptomycetaceae > Streptomyces > Streptomyces sp. PA03-1a. Next base: position 21,755 of record NZ_JARAVO010000008.1, on the reverse strand, counting down.
GTCCGCCCGGACCGCGCGTCGGCCACCGGGGTGCCGCCCTCGGTCGCGCAGCGCAGCAGGTCGGTGAAGGCGGCGCGCACGCTCTCGGCGTACACGTGCTGCTTGCGCGCCTCTCCGCCCAGGTCGACCACGCAGGTCACCCGGTGCGGGACGCTCCGCTCCGCACCGCGGCCGCGGGCGGGCGCCGCCGGTCCCGCGTCGCGTTCCACCGTGACGGTGATCCGCTCCTCGCCGTGCGGCCGCAGCCCCGGTACGGCCAGCAGCGCGGCGGCACGCGAGGGCAGGTCCTCCCAGCGGCGGGCGCCCTGCTCGTCCGTCCAGGCCGTGACCGTCGCGTGGGTCGGGATCCAGCCGGTGACCCGGGCCTCGGCGAATCCGTAGTCCAGGCGCATCAACTGCCGTTCGGCGCGATGGGCGTGGGTGAAGGAATGGGTGTGGGTGGCGACGGCGCCGCCGGGGTGGGTGGCGGTGGCCACGACGATGTCGACCGGGCCGCCCTCGCGGCGCACGGCCGTGCCGTGCACCTCGACGGGCTCGCTGCCCATGAGGGCGCGGGCGGCGTCGAAGAAGTGCACGCCGTGCTCGACGTGGATGCCGCCGCTGTGGGCGGGGTCCCAGAACCAGTGGCCGGGGCCCAGGTCCTCGTCGGCGGCGTCGTTCTCGAAGGCGAAGCGCACCAGCGGGTCCAGCAGCCCTTCCTCACGCAGCCGCTCGAGCATCCGCAGGACGGGGTTGTAGCGCAGGACGTGGTCGACGACGAGGACGCCGGCGGAGCGTTCGGCCTCGGCCTCCACCCGCAGGGCGTCCTCCAGCGTCACGGCCAGCGGCTTCTCGCAGAACACGTGCCGGCCCGCGCGCAGCGCGCCGACGGCGAGTTCCGCGTGGGTGGCCGGGGGAGTGGCGATCGCCACGACGTCCACCCCGCGCAGGCCGGCCAGCGCCGCGGCGTCGGCGGCGACGGTGGCGCCGTGCCGCCGCGCGAGGGCGGCGGCACGGTCACCGTCGGGGTCGGCGCACGCCACGACGCGTACGCCGGGCAGGTCGGCCACGGCGTCCAGCAGGTAGGCGCCGAACGCGCCGCAGCCGGCCAGGCCCAGACCGAGCGTGGTCACTCGGCACGGTCCAGGCGGGCGACGCCGATGTGGGCGTCGGCCATGCCGTAGAAGACGTAGCGCACGCCGTCGATCTCCTCGATCGCGGTCGGGAAGACGACGTTCGGCACGGTGCCGGAACGCTCCTCCTCCGTCTCCGGCTCCATGAGAGGCTCGTCGGTGCGGGCCAGGATCCGGGCCGGGTCCTGCGGGTCGAGGATCATGGCGCCCGCCGCGTAGCTGACCTTCTGCTGCTGGGCGAAGGGGTCGTCGATGGTGCCGGACACGCCGTGGTGGATGAGCAGCCAGCCCTCCTCGACGCGGATCGGTGCCGGGCCGGCGCCGATCTTGAGTTCTTCCCAGGGGTGCTCGGACAGCGCGACCAGACGGTGGTCACGGGGGCGGGCCAGGGCGCTGAGGTCCTTCTCCACCTCGGCCACCGGGACGTAGGAGATCCAGATGCCGGGGCGCTCGTCGGTCACGCCGGCCGGCAGGTGGACGCCCTCCCCGGGACGGAACCAGCCCAGGTCCCACATCGGGCGGTGCAGCATGGCGAAGGCGGGCTCGCCGTCCGGACCCGGGACGGGCTCGGGGAAGTGCACCACGTCCTTGTTCGGGAAGAGGTTGAGGTCGGTGTCGAGGTCGGCCTGGTAGGCGAACTGGATCGGGCCCAGGCGCTCCCAGGTGACCAGGTCCTTCGAGACGGCCAGCGCCGGCTTGGGGCCGAGCGGGCCGTAGGCGACGTACGACATGACGTGCAGCCCGAGCGCCTCGATCCACGTCGTGCGCGGGTCCTCCACGCCGGCGTTGTTCTTGCCGCGCTCCCAGCCGGCGTCGGGGGCGAGGACGACGCCGCGGCGCTCGACGCCGGTGGGCACGCCGTCCTCGATCACGACCTCGGCCAGGCCCACGCGGGAGACGTTGCCCTCCGCGACGAGGCGGGGCAGCAGGTGCAGGGTGCCGTCCGGGGTACGGCCGGACGCGGGGTTGAGCACGCCCTCGGCTTCGTTGGCCTCGCCGGCCAGCGGCGACATCACGACGCCGACGCGGGTCAGGCGGTAGGGCACGGAACTGCTGGAGCCGGTGGTACGGGCGGTGCTGGTGGTGCGGTCGTTCACGGCGAGTTCAGCCCTTCGTGGCGGAATCGAGGTCGGTGGAGGTGAAGCGGCTCTGGAAGACGAGGTAGAGGGCCACCGCGGGCGCGGCCAGTACGCAGGCACCGGCGAGGATGGCGCCGAACGGGTTGGCGGCGGCGGAGGAGACCGTGCTGATGTAGTTGGCCAGGGACACCGCCAGCGGCTGCATGTCCTGCTCCTTGGTGACCAGGAACGGCCACAGGAACTCGTTCCACGGCCCTGTGAAGCTCAGCAGCACCACGGAGGCGAGCGCCGGCCTGCACAGCGGGATCGCGATCCGGAACAGGATCTGCAGCTCGCCCGCGCCGTCGATGCGCGCGGCCTCGAACATCGCCTGCGGCAGCTGCAGGAAGAACTGCCGGAAGATGAAGACCGCGCTGGTGTTGATCGCGAACGGCAGGATGATCCCGATGTAGGAGTCGGCCAGGCCGTAGTCGCGGACGATCAGCACGTACAGCGGGATCATCAGCAGCTGGAACGGGATGACCTGCACCAGCAGCACCAGGGCGAAGGTGGAGCCCTTGCCCCGGAAGTGGAGCCGGGCCAGGGCGTACCCCGCCAGCAGGCCGAAGACGGTGGTGCAGACGATGACGCCGCCGGTGAAGATCCCGGAGTTGATCAGGGAACGGCCGAGCGAGATGGCCGAGTTGATCTCCGCGTAGTTGTGCAGGGAGAGGTTCCCCGGTTGCGGGAAGGCGCCGGCGGGGCTGCTGTCCGGCTCGCGCTGCAGGGAGCCGATGAGCATGTAGTAGAAGGGGAAGAGGAAGGCGAAGGCCCCGGTGAGCAGGGCCAGCCGCGACAGGATCCGGCGGGCGCGCGAGTGCGTGTGCGGCCTGTGGTGCGCCGAGCGGCGCGGGAGCGAGGGGGCGTGTGCGTCGGCCATGTCAGTCCCTCTCCAGCAGACGGCGGTAGAGGAGGGAGATCCCGGTGATCAGCACGACGAGGATCACGCCGATCGCCGCGGCCTCGTCCGGGTGGCCCTGCTGCAGACCGCGCTGGTACATCAGCAGCACCGGTGAGGTGGTGGCGCCGTCGGGTCCGCCGCCGCTGGTCAGCAGGTAGGGCTCGGTGAACAGGTTCGCGCCCGTCACCGTCGCCATGACCAGCACCAGCAGCGTCGCGGTGCGCACCGCAGGGACGGTGATGGACCAGAACATCCGCACCTTGCCCGCGCCGTCGAGCGCGGCCGACTCGTAGAGCTCGCCGGGCACGTTCTGCAGCGCCGACAGGTAGAGCACGATGAAGAAGCCGAGCTGCTTCCAGGCGACGAACAGCGCGATGGTCGGCATCGCGAGGTGCGAGTTGACCAGCCACGACGGGTCCGGCGCGAGCGGCCCGAGCGCCTTGTTGACCAGGCCGTTGGAGTTGAACAGGAAGAGCCACACACCGACGACGGCGACGCTGGCGGTGATGTACGGGACGTAGTAGGCGGTGCGGAAGAACGTGCGCGCCCGCAGCTTGGAGTTGAGGGCGGTGGCGAGCACGAGCGACGCCGCCACCGTCAGCGGCACGTTGATGACCAGGAAGACCGCGATGTTGCCGAAGGAACGCCACACGGCCGGATCGGTCAGGACGGCCGTGTAGTTGGCCAGCCCCACGAAGGGACGGTCCACCTGGGCGCCCGGCGCGGCGAAGAAGTAGTCGTGGAAGGAGATCCACACCGCGAAGCCGAGCGGGTACAGGAAGATCGCGGCCAGGTAGATCAGGTACGGGGAGACGAAGGCCAGGCCGATCGGCTGCCGGCCCGCGAACCGCAGCCGGCGCGGCCGCGGCTCGCGGTCGGCCCGGGGGCGGGCCCCGCCCCGGGCGGACCCGGGGCGGAGGACGTCATGGTGCGTGGAGGACATGGCCGTGACTCACTGCTTCGCCAGGCCGTCGACCTTGCCCGCGGCCTCGCGGAAGGCGCTCTCGACGTCGCCCTTCCCGAAGATCACGGACTTGGTGTAGGCGTCGCGGAACGTCTGCCAGATCTCGACGGAGTTCGGCACGTTCGGGGCCTCGACGGTGCGGTCGGCCTGCTCGGCGAAGGTCTTGTAGTCCGGGTGCGAGGCGAAATAGTCGGGGAACGCGGCCTGGAGGTCCTGCCGCATCGGCATCTGGCCGGTGGCCTCCAGCAGCTTGCCGTCCTGCTCCTTGCTGGTGGCGAACTTCAGCACGTCCCAGGCCGTGCCCTTGTTCTTGCACGCGGTGAACATGCCGATGGACTTCTCGTCGCTGAAGGTGCCCTTGGCCTCGGTGCCGGTCGCGGTGGGCACCGGCACGGCGCCCCACTTGACCTTGTCGCCGTAGACGGAGACGGCCCACGGGCCGACGATCGCCATGGCGGACTTGCCGTCGGCGAAGGAGTCCCCGTTGTACTGCTCGTTGGGGGCCAGGTGGTCCGCGTACATCGTCTTCCAGAACTCGGCGGCCTTGACGCCATCGGGCGAGGCGAACTGGGCCTTGCCGTCCTCGACGAGCTGCTTGCCGGTCTGGGCCGCGAAGAGCGGGTAGAAGTCGAACCAGGACTGGTAGAACTCGGAGGTGGGCGCCGGCCAGATGGCGGCGTGCGCACCGCCCTTCACCAGGGCACGCGAGGTGGTCAGGAAGTCCTGGTAGGTGGAGAGCTTGGGGTGCTCGGGGTCGAGCCCGGCCTTCTTGAACAGGTCCTTGTTGTAGAAGATCATGACGGGGTTGCTCTTCCAGGGCATCTGGTAGTGCTTGCCGTCGGGCGACGCGTACTGCGAGAGCCGGTCGCCGGTCCGCGCCTTGAGGTACGCCTCCCCACCCGGGAAGTCGTCCAGGGCCACCAGGCCGCCCTGCTTCTGGAAGCCGGGCACGGCCGCGGGGGCGGTGTTGAGGATCAGGCACGGGGCGTTGCCCGCCGTGATGGCCGCGCCGATGACCTCCTCGGAGCTCTTGCCCGCCGGTATCTCCTGCGCCTTCACCTTCTCGTCGGGGTGGGCGGCGTTCCAGGACGCGACCATGCTCTTGCCCCAGGCGACCTCCTGGGCGTTGTTGGAGTACCAGACCGTGATCGGCCCGTGGGCGGCGTCGCCGCCCCCGGCGGAGTCCGACCCGCCGCTGCCGCACGCCGCGAGGGGCACGGTCAGGGCGACGGCCGAGAGGACGGTCAGGAGGGTTTTCTTCATTGCGGTGGCTCCGGGTTCTCAAGGGGTGGGGAGAGGCCGTTCCGGGGCGTCGTCCTGCCTCGGTGACGGCCCTCCGGGGAGCGGAGAACGTCGTGGGCGCGTCGGGCGCGCGTTCAGGGGCGTGCGGTTCCGGCGGGAGCCGGGCCCGTGGAGCCGCGCACCATGAGCGCGGCCGGGTCCAGTTCCACGTGCGGGGTGGTGCCCTGCTCGATCGTCTCGATCAGGGCGAGTGCGGCGGCGCGGCCCCAGGTGGCGGCGTCCGCACGGCAGGTGGTGAGCGAGGGTCTGGTCCAGGAGGCCAGCGGTACGTCGTCGAAGCCGACCACCGACAGGTCGTCGGGCAGCCGCAGGCCGGCCTCCTGCGCGACCGCCATGCCGGCGGTGGCAGACAGGTCGTTGGCGTACACGATGGCGGTGGGCCGGTCGCCCCGCGTGATCAGGGCCTGCGTCGCGAGCGCGCCGCCCTCCGCGGTGAAGCCGCCCGGCAGTACCGGGCCCGGGGGCAGGCCCGCCTCCGCGAGCGCGTCCCGCCAGGCGCCCAGCCGCCGCTGGGCGTGCAGGTACTCCTCGGGGCCCGCGACGTAGGCGATGTGGCGGTGGCCGAGTCCGACGAGGTGGTGGACGGCGCCCGCGACCACCGGCCGGTCGTCCAGGTTCACGGTGGCGATCCCCTCGACACCGTCGTCGGCGCCGACGGCCACGGCGGGCAGGCCCAGTTCCCGCAGCAGCGCGGGGCGGGGGTCGCCCACGCGCAGGTCGGTGAGGAACACCCCGTCCACGCGCTGGTCGTCCACCAGGCGGCGGTAGGTGTCCATCTCGTTGCGGGGGCCCGTCACGTGCAGCATGAGGCCGTCACCGGACTCGGATATGACGGACTCGATGCCCGCCATGAAGGCCGGGTAGAAGGGGTCGGTGCCGATCAGGTCGGGCTCGCGGGTCAGGACCAGGCCGACGGCCCTGGCCCGCCCGGTCGACAGCGCGCGGGCGCTGCGGCTCGGCGTCCAGCCCAGCTTCTCGGCCGCCGCGCGGACCCGTTCCTGGGTCGCGGCGGCCACGCCGGGGCGGTCGTTGAGGACGAAGGAGACCGTCGCCCTGGACACACCCGCCAGCTGGGCGACATCGGCGATCGTGGGGCGTCTGGCCATGCGGACTCTCCGTGTACGGCGGCGGATGGGCGCCACATCCGCATCCGCGGGTCCCGTCGGCCGGCGTACCCCGAGGGGCACACCGTCCGGCGGCACCTTCGGCGCCGGAGGCAGCACGTTCTTGCACTCGCATACCGGGGCAACCAACGCGAAAGGCTCTCGTCACCTCGCGTTTGAACCGGTTTAAACGAGCGATGTGAGGAACCATGAACCTCGGGGGGCGGAGTGTCAAGGGCCTACTCTCAGTTGGGGAGTTATGTGTGGTAAATGAGACGATAGGTCCGAAATGTCGCCGCGGTGCACCGTCACCACGCAGGGAGCGAGCTGTGACAGTGCGTCACGGCCCCTGCGGGGGTGCCGGTAGGGCGCGGCGTGCTGCTAACGTCTGCCCAACCCGGCCGCGGGCGGCGGACGGAGACGACGACGGAGACGGATGTGTTCCCGGACACGGTCCTGCGCACCGAACGGCTCTTCCTGCGCCCGTTCACCCCGGACGACGCCCAAGACACCCGGGCCAGCTGTGAGGACCCCCACACCCAGCGGTGGCTGCCCCTGCCCCGCCCCTACACGCTCGACGACGCGACGGCCTGGTGCACGACGGTCTCGCACGCCCTGCGCGAGTCCGGCGACGGCATCCACTTCGCCGTCACCGAAGCGGACGGCGGGCGGTTGGTGGGCACCGTCGGCCTGAAACGGACCGACTGGCGGGCACTGACGAGCGAGGTCGGTTACTGGGTCTCCCCCTGGGCGAGGGGACGCGGCATCGCCACGGAGGCGACCCGGGTCCTCGCGACCTGGCTGCTGGCCGAACAGGGCTTCCAGCGCCTGGAACTCCGCGCGGCGACGGGCAACACCGCCTCCCAGCGCGTTGCCGCGAAGGCCGGCCTGCGCCGTGAAGGCGTCCTGCGCAACGCGGGGTTCGTGCACACCGGCCGCGTCGACCTCGTCGTGTTCTCCCTGGTGCCGGGGGACTTGGCGGGCGCCGTTGGTGGATGATCGGGGCAGGGACGCGGGCGGGTCGCCAGCGGACCCGGGTCGGACGCGTTCGAAGAATGGCGGCGTTGGGTCCGGGCGGGTACGAGGGTGTCGCCGGTGGCGTGGAAAGTTGGCGCCATCCAAGACATTGACGACTGCCAGGGTGGTGGGTTCCTCGGAACGACGGAGGACCGGTTCTGCTCGATCGTGCTCCCCATGCCCAGGACCACTACTACTCGCACTTTTCGCGCTACCGCTTATGGGTGCCAGCCGAGGAGGCGTCATCCAGGTCTCGCCAGCCAATCCGAATGACGTGTCATCATGCAGTTGCGCCGAGCGTTACGGCTCCTGCGTGGGAAGCTCGTCGAACGGATCATCTACCTTTTTCTCGACGAACGGGCGCGCCGCTGCGTCCTGTCCCACGATGTACTTCTGAGACTGAGCGCCAGATACCACTCGAAATGGCTGGTTGCCATGGTCGAGGTCACCCACCTCGGTCGAACTGCTGCCAGCACTGGTGGCCCATGAGATGGATAGTTTAAAGCTGTAATCACTCTCATTGGTGAAGGGTAATATCTGCATCGTTTCCGGGTCGCCCTTGGTGGCCCGGTAAGGAAAACGGCGGACTAGCTTAGCGCCGGCATCATTATTGCCCGCCTTGAACACCTTGTGCTGGCTAGGGGAATCCAAATCGATAGAGAACCGGCTTTTGCTGCTGTCCCCACACCCGCCTTCCAGCGCCAGGCGCAGGGCTTTCGGGGCAGGACTCACCTTGACAGCGACGATCGACACGTCATTGATGGTGACGGCCTCGTCGCTCTTGCCGTGGATCTGCACATTGAGAATGGCGAAGTTGGCTGGTTGGCCCGAGTGTGTTTTGTCGAAACTCGACTTCAGTCCCAAGATGTCATACGGGGGAACGAAACGCCGCTTCCACTCATCATTAATGGCTGCAATGGATGGCGGCTTCAGATACACCATTCCACTGCCATTTTCACAGGCATCCCACGGACTGGTTTGGTCGATGGTGACAGTGAACGGCGCTTTCGCCAGGCTTGTGGTAGGGCCAGTTCCAGGATTTGAAGGACTTGACTTAGTGGTGGTATCACTTTTGAAGGGGTGCGCAATGCCGTCGGTCACCCATGTGACAGCGCCCTGCGTAATCGCTGCAATGCTGCCCGACAAACCAACGAGCACTGCCGTCCAGATGAATGCCTTAACTCTCTTGCTCAACGCCTGCGGTTGGTGGCCGCCGTCAGAGTCGCCTGACTGAGTGTCCGCATCCGGAGTGTCAGTGTCCGCCATCCCCCACCTCGCTGCTCAACAGGTGGCTAGTGTGCCCCAGTTGCACCCCGGACGGGAGGCTTTTGGCCGGACTGTCCATGTCCCCTGATTGGTTGCCACCCGGCCTAGGGCCACAGCCGGTTCGGCCGGGCAACCGGTATCACGAACACGAGGCTCGATGAGAGCGACACCGCCGTGATGGACGCTCCCAAGGCGCCACGGCGGGGTCAAGCGCGTTAGCGGCTTCTCATATCGCTCGGATGAGCCCTCATTCCGACGATTCCCGCCGCCGAGGGGCCGCTGGGTCGCTGAGTGGTGCGGCGCGCAGTACGGGGGCTGGTCGACGATGTGCTGGTCGGGCAGCTGCACTTCAGTCAGCTGTTCGGGGGCCATCGACTTGCCTGACTCGGGCGCCCCTTGAAGAGGACGCGGTGGCTGCCCGCGGTCGCGACCCCGGCGAGATCCGGGGTGTCGGTGTCGGTGAGACCGATCCGGGGTCCGACGCAGGGCAGGGTGAAGTCGGCCGGCAGCGGGTCGGGGCATCGGTCGGCGGGCGCATCGCCCTGCTCCGGGGCGAGTGCGCCGTTGTGGAGTGTGGTCGCCGAAGCGCGCCGACTGCGGGCAGCGTTCACGGCGGAGGGGCGCCCGGGCATGCCGCAGGCCCCCGCCGCGCCGTTGCGGCAGGGGCCCGACTCATGGCGATGAGGGCTCGAACGGGGAGAGTCGGAGCCCTCCAACTACACCATTGCCCAGCCTCGTCGTGGGCCCGCGCGCTCGCACGCCACCGGGGGCCGGACGGGTGATGCTCCCTGCGCCCATGGGTGGCGTCACGCCGTCGGCCGGTGCCCGGCGGCACGCCTAGGGCGGCGACCGGCCCCAGGCCGTGAGCATGCCGGGGGACAGGTCTGCGCACTGGGGGGAGTCCAGGTAGCGCAGGGCCTCGTCGACGAGGATGTCGTCGACGAGACCGGTGGCGATCATGGTGGACCGGGTCCGGTGCCAGGTCTCCGCCCAGAACCGGCTGATCGTGCTGCCGGGCAGAAGCGGCGGAACGTGGATCTCCGCCGCGACCGACCGGAGCCCGGCCGCCCTGAGCATCCCGGGGTAGCGCGGCACCCGTGAGACGTCGGTGCCGACGGTGTCGCGCAGCCCCCGCCACATCGCCCGCATGGCCAGCGTGTACGGGGTGCCGGGGGCGGCGGCGGTGGTCAGGTCCACGGCGTCGCAGACCACCAGGACGCCGCCGGGGGCGAGCAGGCCGCCGAGCGTGGCGATCATCCGCTCCGGCGACGGCAGGTGCATCAGCACGAACCGCGCGTGGACGAGGTCGAACCGCCCCGGCGGGAGGTCGTCCACGGTGACGTCCGCCTGCCGCACCGTGAGGCCCGGCGTCGGACGCGCCGCCAGGAACCGTACGTCCCGGTCGACCGCGAGCACCTCGCTGACCGCGGCCTCGCGCAGCAGTCTGCGCGCCACCGTGCCCGTGCCGGCGCCGACGTCCAGGCAGCGCCACCCGGGGCCGGCCCCGAGCTGTCGCAGGCGGGCGAGGGTGGTGTCGTCGTACGTGGCGGCGGCGAGGTCGATGCGGTCGCCCTCGCCGGCGTCCTCCGGGCGGAAGAAGCGCTCACCATAGCGACCGGCGCTGGTCATGCCCTCATTGTGGCAAGCACCGGACGCGGTCACCCGTCGGCGGCCGGTCGCTACACCGCGGTGAACCCGCCGTCGACGGTGAGCGTGGCGCCGTGGATCTGCGAGGCCTCGTCGCTCGCCAGGAACACGACGGCCGATGCCACCTCCGCCGGGTCGCCGGCGCGGCGCGCGGGCATGCGCGCGATGATCGGGGTCAGGTGCTCCTCCATCGCCGCGACCTTCTCCGTCAGGGTGGGACCGGGGGCCACGGTGTTGACCCGGACCCCGTGCGGTCCGTACTCCGCGGCCCACGACATGGTGAGCGAGTGCACGGCCGCCTTGGTCATGCTGTAGAGCGCCGAATGCGCCATGCCCCGCATGCCGTTGATGGACCCCAGGTTGACCACGGCGCCGTGGCCGCGCTCGGCCATGGGCGGCGCCAGCAGGCCGGTGAGGAGGAACACCGACCGCACGCTCACCGCCAGGGCCTGGTCGACGGTCTCCTGCGGGACCTCGGCGGTGGGCGTCGGTGTGAGCAGGAGCGCCGCGTTGTTGACGAGGACGTCGATCCGGCCGCCGGCCGCCGCGAGCGCGTCGGTGGCGAGGCGGCCGACCGCGTCGGCGCCGCCCGACAGGTCGGCGCCGACGAACGCCGCCGAGCCGCCGTCCTTCTCTATGCGTGCCACGACGTCGGCACCGCGGGCCGCGTCGCGTCCGCTGACGACGACGAACGCGCCCTCGGCGGCCAGGGCCGCCGCGATGGCGGCGCCGAGGCCCGTGGTGGAACCGGTGACCAGGGCCGTCCGCCCGGTGAGTCGCTGGGTCATGTTTCCGCACCTTTCTCCGTGAACCGGCTGGGAACGGCCAAGGTGCCACCCGGAAATTGGACCTGCAAGTCCAGAAAGTGGCAGGATGGAGGCATGGCAGCACGACTGACGGCCAAGGGCGCCGCCACCCGGCAGCGCATCGTCGAGGGGGCCGCGGAGGAGATCCGCGAGCGAGGCGCGGTCGAGACCACCCTGGACGACATCCGCGCCCGCACGGCCACCAGCAAGAGCCAGCTCTTCCACTACTTCCCCGGCGGCAAGGAGGAGCTGCTGCTCGCCGTGGCCCGGCACGAGGCCGGCCGGGTCCTGGCCGACCAGCAGCCGCACCTCGGCGCGCTCACCTCCTGGCAGGCCTGGTACGACTGGCGGGACGCGGTGGTCGACCGCTACCGGCGGCAGGGGCAGCAGTGCCCGCTCGGCACGCTCATCTCGCAGCTGAGCCCCGCCACGCCCGGCGCGCAGGCCGTCACCAGGGAACTCCTCGCCTCCTGGCAGGCCCAGATCACCACCGGCATCCGGGCCATGCAGGAGCAGCGGGAGATCTCACCGGAGCTGGACGCCGACCGTGTCGCGGCCGCCCTCCTCGCGGGCATCCAGGGCGGTGTCTCGATCCTGATGTCGACGGGCTCGCTCACGCACCTGGAAGCCGCCCTCGACCTGGGCATCGAACGGCTCCTCGCCGCACCCGTACCGGTACCCGCACCCGTGCCGTCGGCCCCCTGACCGGGCACGGCACCCCTCAGAGCACCTCCAGCGGCACGGGCCCGCGGGGCGGCGGGAACGCGGCGTCCAGCGCCGCCAGCGCTTCCGCGGGGAGCCGCAGGTCCGCCGCGGCGCGGTTCTCGCGCACGTGCTCGGGCCGCCCCGAGCGGGGGATCGCCGCCACGCCCTGCTCCAGCACCCACGCCAGCGCCACCTGGGCGGGCGTGGCGCCGAGGCCGTCCGCCACGGCCAGCAGCGGTGCGGAACGCAGCAGTCTGCCCTGCTCGACGGGGGAGTACGCCATCACTCCGGCCCGGTTGCGCCGGCACCAGGGCAGCAGGTCCCACTCGATGCCGCGCCGGGTGAGGTTGTAGAGCACCTGGTCCACCGCCACGGCCGAACCGCCCGGGAGGGAGACCAGTTCGGCCATGTCCCCGGCGTCCAGGTTGCTGACCCCCCAGGTGCGGATCTTTCCGGCGGCCATCAGCTCGGTGAACCCGGCCAGCGTCTCCTCCAGCGGATGCCGCCCCCGCCAGTGCAGCAGGTACAGGTCCAGGATGTCCGTGCGGAGCCGTCGCAGACTCGCCTCGCAGGCCGCGACGACGCCACGGCGGTCGGCGTGGTCCGGCAGCACCTTGCTCACGAGGAACACCTCGGCACGGCGTCCCGCGATCGCCTCCCCGACCAGTTCCTCCGCCGCGCCGTCGCCGTACATCTCGGCGGTGTCGACGATCGACATGCCCAGGTCCACACCGAGCCGCAGGGCGGCGAGCTCCTCGCGGCGGCGGCCCGGGTCCGCACCGAGGTACCAGGTGCCCTGGCCGAGCGCGGGGACGTCCCTGGAGGACAGCCGGACCGTACGCATCGACGCTGTCGCCATCCCTGCCTCCCCGGCACGACACCCCTTCAGGCCACCACCCCGCATCCGGTGGTGCAACTCGGTGGACCGCGCCGGCTCCTACTCCGGCACCGGCGCGCGGACGTTGCCGGTGAACGACGGGTGGAGGCGGGCGGATCCCAGGAGTTCGGCCGCGCCGCGCACCGCCGCGGTGTGCGGCGCCGGCACCACCTTGACGGGGACGTCGAGCCGGCGCGCGAGACGGTGGACGACCTCGGGGCGCAGTGCGCCCCCGCCGGCGAGGAGGACGCCGTGCGCCAGGGCGGCCGGCGCGGCCGCCGTCCGGTCCTCCTCCAGCACGGTCGCCACGGTGGCCACCTGCGCGTCGACGAGGCGTGCGGCGGCACCGGGGTCCGCGTCGAGGCCGGTGGTGCCGAGCTCCGCGCGGTGCGCGTCGGTCACCGCGCCGTCGACCAGCAGGACCGTCTCCGTGAGGTGGGCGCCGACGTCCACCACGAGCAGCGGGCGGTTCAGGTCCTCGCGGGCCGCGAGGGCCACCGCCCGCGCCGTGGGCACCGTCAGGACGGCGCGCGGCCGCAGGACCTCCACGGCGGCCCGGGCCGCCGCGCGGTAGGCGACGCCGCCAGGACGGGCGCCGTCAGCGCGACCAGCGGGCGGCCGAGACGGGGCAGCCGATGGCGGAGCAACCGGTCGAGCATCCGGGCGGTGCCGGGGACGTCGATGACGCCGCGGCGGACGGGGTGGACGGTGCCCGAGCCCAGGAACGTCACCGTGGGCACGTCGAGCACCATGCCCCGGCCGAGGGCCCAGACCCGCGTGCGGGCACTGCCCAGGTCGAGGGCGAAGCCCGTCTGCCGGCGCACCGGCAGCCACGGCGCGCTCATCACTCGGCCCCCCGCGCATGCAGGCAGCGGCCGCAGTATCGGGCCTGGGGGACGACCACCAGGTGGTTCAGCGGGATGGGCTCCCGGCACAGCGGACAGATCCCGTACCGCCCCTCGCGCATGCGCTCCAGGGCCGCCTCGACGTCGGCGAGCACCATCCGGGCCGGGCCCGTGAGGAGTACGCGGCACGGCGCCGCGCCAGCCTGGGGTCCGCGCTGACCGCCGGGTTCCGGAAGGCCTTCAGCGCGGTCGCGGACACCAACGTCACCACCCTCATCGCCGCCGCGCTGCTCTTCTTCCTGGGGTCCGGGCCGGTGCGCGGCTTCGGCGTCACCCTCGGCATCGGTGTCCTCAGTTCGATGCTCAGCGCGCTGGTGATCACCCGGTCCCTCGCCGAAACGGCCGTCACCCGCCGCTCCGTCCGACGGCGCCCGCACCTGTCCGGCATCGCGGGCATCGGCGCCGTACGGGAACGGATCACCCGCCGCGACCCCGACCTGATGCGGCGCCCACGGCGCTGGCTCGCCGTGTCGGCGGCGGTCCTCGTCCTTGCGGGTTCCGGCGTGCTGGTGCGGGGTGCCGACCTCGGGGTCGAGTTCACCGGTGGCCGGCTCATCGAGTACGCCACGGACCGGCCGGTGAGCGCCGACCGCGCACGCGAGGTCCTCGGCGGTGCCGCGTTCCCGCGGGCCGTCGTGCCGACCTCGGGCGACGACCGTCTCACCGTGCGTACCGCGGACCTGACCGAGCCGGAGCAGGACCGCGTCATCGCGACGATCAGCGGTCTCGGCGGGCAGGCGGAGAAACTCCGTGACGAGTCCGTCGGGCCCGGCATCGGCAAGGAGCTGCGCCGCGGCGCCGTCATCGCCCTCGCCGTGGCCCTGGCCGCCCAACTCCTTTACCTGGCCGCCCGGTTCCGGTGGACGTTCGGCGCGGCGGCGGTGGTCGCCATGGTGCACGACGTCGTCGTCCTGGTGGGGGTGTTCGCCTGGCTCGGCAAGCCCGTCGACGGCGTCTTCGTCGCGGCCCTGCTGACCGTCGTCGGGTACTCGGTCAACGACTCCGTCGTCGTCTTCGACCGGGTCAGGGAACTGGCCCGGCGCGACGGGAGGCGCCCCTTCGCGCGTGTCGCCAACGCAGCGGTCCTGCAGACGGTGCCCCGCACCGTGAACACAGGGATGGGCGCGGCGTTCATCCTCGCCGAGCTCGCCGTGCTGGGGGAGGGATCGCTCGCCGACTTCGCGCTGGCCCTGCTCATCGGGCTCGCCGTGGGCACCTGGTCCTCGGTGTTCACCGCCGCGCCGCTCGCCGTGGAACTGCACCGGCGCAAGCGGGCGCCGGTGACCGCGCGCCCGGTGGCGGCCGGCTGAGGGACACCCGGCGCGATGCTCCTCCCGGGTGGTCGTGGGCGCGCGGCCACCCGGACGGGGTAGGCAGCACAGAGGAGCCATCCGCTCGTCGCAACCCACGGAGCCGTCGTGTACATCGGGATCTCCACCTTCATCACCGACCAGGGCATCCGCCCCGCCCCGCTCGGCACCGCCCTGGAGGAACGGGCGTTCGACTCGCTCTTCATCGCCGAGCACAGCCACATCCCCGTCAAGCGCGAGAGCCCCTACCCCATGGGTGGCGAGCTGCCGGAGGTGTACTACCGCACCCTCGACCCCTTCGTCGCCCTCTCCGTGATCGCCGCCGTCACCCGGCGTCTGCTGCTGGGCACCGGGATCGCGCTGATCCCGCAGCGCGACCCGATCCACACGGCCAAGGAGGTGGCCTCCCTCGACCTGGTCTCCGACGGCCGTGCCGTCTTCGGCGTCGGCGTCGGCTGGAACCGCGAGGAGATGCGGAACCACGGCGCCGACCCCGCCACGCGCGGCCTGCTCACCGACGAACGGCTGCGGGCCATCCGCGAGCTGTGGACCGCGGACAGGGCCGAGTTCCACGGCCGGTTCGTCGACTTCGACCCCGTCTTCGCCTGGCCCAAGCCGGTACGGCGGCCCCATCCGCCGATCTACGTCGGCGGCGGCGAGGGCGCGTTCCGCCGGGTCGCCGAGTTCGGCGACGCCTGGCTCGCCAACAGTGACGCGCCGGACGACCTCGGCCCGCGCATCGAGCGGCTGCGCGAGGTCACCGGGCGCGACGTGCCCGTGACGGTGTACGGGGTCCGCGGCGGCCCCGAGCAGCTCGAGGGCTACCAGCGGCTCGGTGTCGAACGGGTGCTGCTCCACCTGCCGACGCTGCCCGAACGGGAGACCCTGGAGCACCTGGACGGACTGGCCGCGCTGGCCGACCGGTTCCGCTGACCCGGCGGGACCCCGACGAGGGGAGGACCCGATGCCGGCCCTGACGGGCGGCGAGGCACGCGAGCGCTTCGCCGCGGCACGCGTCGCACGCCTGGCCACCGCCGACGCCGTCGGTGTGCCGCACCTGGTGCCGGTGGTCTTCGCCGTGGACGGCGACACGGTCGCGCTGGCCGTGGACCACAAACCCAAACGGACCACGCGCCTGAAACGCCTGGCCAACATCGACGCCAACCCGTCGGTCTGCCTGCTCGCCGACCGCTACGACGAGGACTGGGAGCTGCTGTGGTGGGCCCGCGCCGACGGCACGGCCCGCGTCCTCCCCCCGGTCGGAGAACCGGCCGGCGGACCGACCTGCGGATCGGCAGCGGCCGCCCGCTGCGTCGCCCTGCTGACCGCCAAGTACGGTCAGTACGCGGGCCGTCCGCCCGCCGGGCCCGTGGTGGAGATCTCCGTACGGCGCTGGAGCGGCTGGCGGGCCGTGTGAAGCCGGGGGCGGACCGCGGAGGGAAGGGTCAGCCCGTCAGCCGGCGCGCCAGGTAGGGCGCCGTACGGCTGCCCCCGGCCCCGGCCACCTCCGCGGGCCGCCCGGTGGCGACGACCTTCCCTCCGGCGTCCCCGCCGCCGGGGCCCAGGTCGATGACCCAGTCGGCACCCGCCACGACGCTCATCTCGTGCTCGACGACGAAGACCGAGTGGCCGGCGTCGACCAGCTCGTGCAACTGCCGCATCAGCAGCTCCACGTCGGCCGGGTGCAAGCCCGTGGTGGGCTCGTCCAGCAGGTACACGGTGTGCCCGCGGCGGCCGCGCTGCAGCTCGGAGGCGAGCTTGATCCGCTGCGCCTCGCCGCCCGACAGCTCGGTGGCCGGCTGCCCCAGCCGCAGGTAGCCAAGACCCACCTCCTGGAGGGTGCGCAGGCTGCGGGCGACCGCGGGGACGCCGGTGAAGAACTCCGCCGCCGCGTCCACGCTCATGCCGAGCACCTCCGCGACGTTCCGCCCCCGGTAACGGACCGACAGGGTCTCCTCGTTGTAGCGGTCCCCGTGGCAGGTGGGGCAGGGGGCGTACGTGCCGGGCAGGAACAGCAGCTCGACGGCGACGAAGCCCTCGCCCTGGCAGGTCTCGCAGCGGCCGCCCGCGACGTTGAAGGAGAAGCGCCCGGCCTTGTAGCCGTGCCGCCGCGCGTCGTCGGTGGCCGCGAAGAGCTTGCGCACCGCGTCGAACAGGCCGGTGTAGGTGGCGAGGTTGGAGCGCGGGGTGCGGCCGATGGGCTTCTGGTCCACCCGCACCAGCCGGTCCACCGCCTGCAGGCCGTCCGCCAGGACGCCGAACGCCGGCCCGGCGCCGGCGCCCTCCCAGGCCTCGTCGTCGCCGTCGCCGTCGGCGGCGTCCGCGCGAACGGCCGCGTCGTCCGCGGTGCCGGAAGGCCCCAGGTGCTCCGTCAGCACCCCGGCCAGTACGCCCACCAGCGTCGACTTGCCCGAACCCGACACCCCCGTGATCGCCGTGAACACCCCGAGGGGCAGCTCGACGTCCACGCCGCGCAGATTGTGCCGGGTGATGCCGCGCAGACCCAGCCACGACGACGGCTTCCGTGCGGTGCGGCCGGCGGCCGGATCGGGTCCCGCGGCGAACAGGAACCGGCGGGTGGCGGACTCGGCGACCGCCTCCAGTCCGTCCACCGGGCCGCTGTACAGCACTTGGCCGCCGCGCTCGCCCGCGAGGGGTCCGACGTCGACGATCCAGTCCGCGCGGCGCACCACGTCCATGTCGTGCTCGACGACGAACACCGAGTTCCCGGCCTCCCGCAGCCGCACCAGGACCGTCAGCAGTGCCTCGCTGTCCGCCGGGTGGAGCCCGGCCGAGGGCTCGTCCAGCACGTACACCACACCGAACAGGCCGGAGCGCAACTGGGTCGCCAGGCGCAGGCGTTGCAGCTCGCCGGGGGAGAGCGTGGGCGTCGTGCGGTCCAGGCTGAGGTAGCCCAGGCCGAGTTCGGTGACGACCTCGATCCGCGCGACGAGGTCGGCGCACAGCGTCGTGGCGATCTGCCGTTCCGGGCCTTCGGGGAGGTCGTCCACCGCGCCGCGGGCGGCCGGGCGCAGCACGTCGGCGAGCCGCGCGAGGTGCATCGCGTTGAGCTCGGCGATGCTCCGGCCGGCGAAGGTGACGGCCAGGGACTCCGGGCGCAGCCGGCTGCCGTCGCAGGCGGGGCAGAGCGAGCTCTCCAGGAACCGCTCCGCGCGGGCGCGCAGCGCCGGGCTCTTGGAGTCGGCGAAGGTGTGCATGACGTAGCGCCGCGCGCTCTGGAAGGTGCCCTGGTACGGGCGCTGGATCCGGCCCGCCTCCCGCACCGGGTGCACGGTCACCACCGGCTGCTCGTCGGTGAACAGGATCCACTCCCGGTCCTGCGCGGGCAGGTCGCGCCAGGGCCGGTCGACGTCGTACCCGAGGGTGCGGGTGACGTCCCGCAGGTTCTTGCCGTGCCAGGCGCCCGGCCAGGCGGCGATCGCGCCCTCCCGGACGCTCAGCGAGGGATCGGGGACCATCAGCTCCTCGGTGGCCCGGTGCACCCGTCCCAGCCCGTGGCAGACCGGGCAGGCGCCCGCGGCCGTGTTGGGGGAGAAGGCGTCGGAGTCCACGGGTTCCGCCCCCTGCGGGTAGCGGCCCGCGCGGGAGAAGAGCATCCGCAGCGTGTTGGACAGGGTCGTCACCGTGCCCACGGAGGAGCGCGAGGTGGGCGCCCCGCGGCGCTGTTCCAGGGCGACCGCAGGGGGCAGCCCCAGGACGTCGTCGACCGCCGGCGCGCCCACCTGGTGGATGAGCCGGCGGGCGTACGGGGCGACGGACTCGAAGTAGCGGCGCTGCGCCTCGGCGTAGATGGTGCCGAACGCCAGCGAGGACTTGCCCGAGCCGGAGACCCCCGTGAACACCGCCAGCGCGTCCCGCGGGACGTCGACGTCGACGTTGCGCAGGTTGTGCTCGCGGGCGCCGCGCACCCGGACGTACGGGTCGTGGGCCGTGCTGTTCATGCCCCTCCGGAGAACGGGGTGGGGGTACGTGCCGGGAGCGCGGCACCGCGCGCCCGGCACCAGTGTGCGCGCGGCTGCGGGTGCCCGCAGGTCCACGGCGGGGCCGCCGGCGAAGGCGTGGACGGTGACGTCACGGCAGGTAGGACAGCAGTTTGCGGGCGGCGGGGGAGACCCGGTCCTCCTGGGGCAGGGCGGCCGATACCTCCCAGACGTGGTCCTCGGCGCCGTCCAGCGTCACGGTGCGCAGTCCCGCGGCGTGCTCCTTGCGGGCGATGGGCCGTGGCACGACGGCGATCCCGAGCCCGTGGTGGACCAGGTCGATCAGGCTGTGCACGTCGTTGACCTCCAGGGCGACCCGGCGCGGTACCCCGTTCGCGGCGAAGGCCCGGTCGGTGAGCCCGCGCGCGCCCCAGTCGGGGTGGAAGTCCACGAACTCCTCGCCGCCGAGGTCCGCCCAGCCGGCCGAGTCCGCCCCGGCCAGCCGGTGCCCGGGGTGGCACAGCAGGACCATCGGGGCCCGGGTGATCGGCATCAGCCGCACTCCCTCGGGCGCCTCGCCGCTCAGGGCCGTGAACGCCACGTCCAGCCGGCCACTGGTGATGTCCTGCACCAGGGCGGCCGACCCGGCCTGCCGCAGCCGGACCTCCACGCCCGGGTGCTGGGCCCGGAAGCGGGCCAGCAGTGCCGGCACGTCGACGCCGGCCAGGCACTGCTCGGTGCCGATGGTGAGCACCCCGCGCATCAGGCCCTGTACGGCCGCCACGGCCTCCTTGGCGGCCCGTACGCTCGCCAGCGTGCGGCAGGCCTCGTCCAGCAGGGCCCGGCCCGCCGCGGTCAGCTCCACGCTGCGGGTGCTGCGCACGAACAGCGGCGTGCCGAGCTCCTGCTCCAGCGCGCGTACGGAGGCGGACAGACCCGACTGCGAGATCATGAGGCGTTCGGCGGCGCGGGTGAAGTGGTGCTCCTCCGCGACCGCGACGAAGTACTCCAGATGGCGTAGCTCCATGATTCAGAAGCCTAGCTCCTGAATGTGTTCGCTTTCTTCTATTGGACGTGTGGGTGCAGCTCCGGCGAGGCTTGGGTGCGTGCCCGCACGGCTGCGGCCCGTTTCCGGCCGTGCCGGCACGCCATCAGTGCGCAAGACCGAGACGCAAGCCGAGAAAGGCCACGGACACATGGAGACTCGCCGCATCGGCGCCACCGAGGTCAGCGCGATCGGCCTGGGCGGCATGCCCATGTCGATCGAGGGCCGGCCGGACGAG
Organism: Streptomyces sp. PA03-1a; assembly: GCF_033792805.1. NCBI lineage: Bacteria > Bacillati > Actinomycetota > Actinomycetes > Kitasatosporales > Streptomycetaceae > Streptomyces > Streptomyces sp. PA03-1a. The sequence goes on along the minus strand of NZ_JARAVO010000008.1, from coordinate 1,498 downwards.
GCGCGGTCCATCGACACCATCCACGCGGCGCTCGACGCCGGTGTCACGCTGATCGACACGGCGGACGCCTACCACCTGGGGGCCGACGAGGTCGGCCACAACGAGACCCTGATCGCCAAGGCGCTGGCGTCCCACGGACGCGGCTCCGACGTCCTGGTCGCCACCAAGGGCGGCCACCTGCGCCCCGGCGACGGCCGCTGGACCCTCGACGGCTCGCCCGAGCACATCAAGCGGGCCTGCGAGGACTCGCTGCGCCGGCTGGGCGTGGAGGCCATCGGCCTGTACCAGTTCCACCGCCCCGACCCCAAGGTCCCGTACGCCGAGTCCGTCGGCGCGGTGCGCGACCTGCTCGACGAGGGCAAGATCCGCATGGCCGGCGTCTCCAACGCGGACCCGGAGCAGATCCGGCAGGCGGACGAGATCCTGGGCGGCCGGCTGGTCTCCGTGCAGAACCAGTTCTCCCCGGCCTTCCGCTCCAGCGAGCCGGAGCTCGAACTGTGCCACGAGCTCGGCATCGCCTTCCTGCCGTGGAGCCCGCTCGGCGGCATCTCCCAGGCAGGCGAACTCGGCTCGTCCTACGCGCCGTTCGCCCGGGTCGCGCAGGCCCACGGGGTCAGCCCGCAGCGCGTGTGCCTGGCGTGGATGCTCGCCAAGTCCCCCTACGTGATCCCGATCCCCGGCTCCAGCCGGCCGGAGACCATCCGCGACTCGGTGGCCGCGGTGGAACTCGTGCTCACCGCCGAGGAGATCGCGGAGCTGGACGCCGTCTGACACGGCCGTGCCCGGGACGGGGCGGGGCGGTGCGCCGCCCCGTCCCGGCGCACGCGTCAGGCGTTCGGGTCGAACGGGATGCCCGCCGGCTTGGCCTTGGCCAGGTGGCCGTTGAAGTTGCCGTCCTTCAGGCCGAAGACCGCGCTGCCGAAGTCGGCCTGGCTCAGCTTGTCGCGCAGGCCCGCGGGGTAGCCGTTCCAGCCGATCAGGTCGGGGAACTGCCAGCCGTGGTAGTGGTTCTCCGGCGGCTCGTCGTTGGTGTTGGCGGGACGGAAGCAGTGCGTGCCCGCGCCGTCCTTGTGGTAGACGACCTTGGGGTGGGTCCCGTCCCAGCGGATCTGGTCGCGGCCGTAGATGTTGAAGTTGCCGTGCGCCGACGTGGACACGTACTGGGCCTGGTCGTCCTTCACCCAGACCACGACGTGCTCCCAGTCGTTGCGGTGGCCGCCGAGGCTGATGCCGGGTATGGCCTGGTCCTTCTCGAAGTAGAGGCCGTAGATGATGGCGCACCAGCCGTTGTTGCACTTGTAGCGGGCGTAGCCGTTGGTGTTGTCCAGGTCGGACTGGTCGCGGCAGTTGCCGTTCAGGGCGCCGGTGGGGTTGAGGCCCGGGTTGATGGTGCCGTCGGGGCCGATGGCGGGGGTGGGGTAGCAGCCGTCCGTGTCGTAGTCGAACGCCGGCTGGAACGTCTGCTCCAGGCCGTCCGCGTTGGCGGGCAGGGCGGGGG